>NZ_JBFAKW010000115.1:0-31135 GCF_040655955.1 Streptomyces sp. NPDC050263
GTACGTCCAGTACGAGGACTTCCGGCCGGCACACCGAGAGCACGCACCGGACGCCGCTCCTTGACGGGCAAACGTTGCCTGCCGCGGCACTAGCCATGGACCACGACGACATCGTGCTCGTGATCGCCCACCCGTTCGGCGACGTCGAGCATTCGCTCGCCGAGTGGATCGCGCACGGTCCGGGCCGCCCCTACGTACGCCCGGTCCGGGCCCGGTCGCGTACGACGGGCGAGGAACTGCCCCTGACGGTGATCCCGCTCCAGTACCGCAACACGCGGGCGGCCCGCCGGGCGATACGGGAGGGCCGGTTCCCCAGCCCCTGGCCGCGGACCTGGCCCATGCCGAGCCAGGAGGAAGAGGACCGCCTGGATGCGTCCCCCTACGCCGGGTTCGCCCGGAAGACCGACCCCTACGAGGACGACGACGGCTCCTGAGCAGGAGGGCCCCCGGCGCTCGTGAGCGGGGCCGTGCGTCCGCTCACGTGGACCCGGTCCGTCTCCCCGGTCCCGCGCAGCTCGAACCGCTCGCCGTCCGACGCGAACGCCACCGTCCCCGGCAGCAGGACCGGGGCCCGGAAGTCGGCGTGGGCGTGGACGGCCGGCGGGGCGCCGTGGGCGGCGAGGCAGCGGGCGACGGTCCACATGCCGTGCGCGATGGCCCGGGGGAAGCCGAAGAGGCGGGCGGTGAGCGGGTGCAGATGGATGGGGTTGCGGTCGCCGGACACGGCTCCGTAGCGCCGTCCGACATCGGCGGCGAGCCGCCACTCGTCCAGGACGGGCAGGGGCTCTTGAGGCGGCTGTGGTTCAGCCGCAGGAGCGGGCTCGGCGCGATGCCGGGCCAGATACGTGCTCGTCGACTCCCACACGACTGCCTCGCCGCCGTCTCCCGCTTCCCGCAGTTCCGTGACGACGACCGCCTCCGTCCCGCGTCGATGCGGCGCCAACCCGGCCACGTGCACGGAGAGTTCGTACACGCCGGTGGCCGCCGTCGCGCCGTGGCGGGTGATGTCGATCGACGTGTGGACGAGACCCAGCAGCGGCAGCGGGAAGTCCCGGCCGCTCATGATGCGCATGGCCAGTGGGAAGCCCAGGACGTGGGGGTAGGTGATCGGCAGGCCGTCGCCGCCGGTGGCGAACCCGCACACCCGCTCGTAACAGGACAGCCGGTCGACGTCGACGCGCAGGTCGGGCACGACCAGCCGCTCCCCGGCGAACGCGGCTCCCGGGCGGGGTCTCTTGAACGGCGAGAGCAGCGCGCCCCGCGCGAGCAGCGGCCCCAGCGACGGCGTGCTCCGCAGCGAGGTCATCACGCCCCCAGCAGGCTCTGGCCGCACACCCGCACGACCTGCCCGTTCACCGCGCCGGACGCCGGATGGGCGAGCCAGGCGGTCGTCTCGGCGACGTCCACGGGCAGCCCTCCTTGCGCGAGGGAGTTCATCCGGCGGCCCGCCTCGCGGATGAACAGCGGGACCGCGGCCGTCATCTTCGTCTCGATGAAGCCCGGCGCGACCGCGTTCACCGTGACCCCGTGCTCGGCGAGCGCGCGCGGCGCGAGGGCGCGGACGAGCCCGGCGATCCCCGCCTTGCTCGCGCCGTAGTTGGTCTGCCCCGCGTTGCCCGCGAGCCCGGCGATGGAGGCGGTGGCCACGATCCGGCCGCCGGTCCGCAGGGCCCCCTTGGCGAGCAGCGCGTCCGTGGTGCGCAGCACGCTCGCGAGGTTGACGTCGAGCACCGGACTCCAGCGCTCGGCGGGCATGTTGACCAGTCGCCGGTCCCGGGTGATCCCGGCGTTGTGGATCAACACGTCGAGTCCGTCGGGGAGTTCGGCGGCGATCCGCTCGCCCGCGTCGGCGGCGGTGATGTCGAGGGCGAGCGCGGTGCCGCCCAGCCGCTCGGCGACCCGGCGGGCGTCCGCCTGCGCCTGCGGTATGTCGAGCACGACGACATGGGCGCCGTCCCGGGCGAGGGTCTCCGCGACCGCCTCGCCGATCCCCCGGGCGCCGCCGGTGACGAGCGCGGTGCGGCCGGCGAGGGGCAGCGCCCGGTCGACGGATCCCGCAGACCCCTGGGCCCCCACCCCGATCACCTGGCCGCTGACGTACGCCGACCTGGGGGAGAGGAGGAAGCGCAGGGTGGACTCGGCGGCGGACGCGTCGGTCAGCCGGACCAGGTTCACGGTCCTGCCCCGCCCGATCTCCTTGCCGAGCGAGCGCACGAACCCCTCCAGGGCCTGCTGCACGGCCGCCCGGTGGTGGTCCCGGTGGTGGCCGTCGTCGGTTGCCGCGCCGGCGTCCAGGGGTGAGCCGAGGACCACGACGCGCCCGCTCGCCGCGACCGACCGGACGACCGGGTGCAGGGCCGCGTGCACCTCGGCGAGCCCGTCGACGTCCCGGACGCCGGTCGCGTCCAGGACGACCGCCGCGGGGTCGGAGGAGTCGTCGAGGGGCAGGCCGGTGCGGGCCAGGACCGGTGCGAGATCAAGGGCGCTCGTCCCGGCCGTAAGGTGGAGCAAACTGCCTGTGAGGGACGGGTGTTCGGGTGACCAGCGCCTGAGCGCCGCCGGCTGCGGAAGGCCGAGCCGCCGAGTGAGGAAGCGGCCGGGTGCGGTGGCGGTGAAGCTCAGATAGCGGTCGGCCATGTTCGTCTCCCACGGGCTCGGCACACTTGCTTACTCCGGAGTAAGGTTACCGTGGGTAAGTCTAGGTCAAGGGTGAGGAGCAGGTCGAGATGAGTGCCCAGGAACCGTCGAAGTCGTCGGAGCCGTCGCGGCTGAGACTGGTGGGATCGCCGTCGACGCCGCTGACCCCCGTCGAGCCCCCGAGGGCCCGCCGCGTCGCCATCGTCGGCGGCACGCGCATCCCCTTCGCCCGCTCCGACGGCCCCTACGCCACCGCCTCCAACCAGGAGATGCTGACGGCCGCCGTGAACGGGCTGGTGAACCGTTACGCCCTCGATGTCCCGGGCGTGGTGGGCGAGTTCGTCGCCGGCGCCGTCCTCAAGCACAGCCGGGACTTCAACCTGGCCCGCGAGACCCTCCTCGGCTCGAAGCTGGACGCCCGCACCCCCGCCTACGACATCCAGCAGGCCTGCGGCACCGGCCTCCAGGCCGTGATCGCCGCCGCCAACAAGATCGCCCTCGGCCAGACCGAGTCCGCGATCGCGGGCGGCGCCGACACCGCCAGCGACGCCCCGCTCGGCGTCAACGACCGGCTGCGCCGCATCCTGCTCCAGGCCCGCCGGGCGAAGTCCACCGGCGCCCGCCTCAAGGCCCTCGCCCAGATCCGCCCCGCCCACCTGATCCCCGAGATCCCGCGCAACGCCGAGCCGCGCACCGGCCTGTCCATGGGCGAGCACGCGGCGGTCACCGCCCGCGCCTGGGGCGTCGAACGCGAGGCCCAGGACGAGTTGGCGGCCACCAGCCACCAGCGGCTCGCCGCCGCCTACGAACGAGGCTTCTTCAGCGACCTGGTCGTCCCGTTCCGTGACCTGGCCCGCGACCAGAACCTGCGCCCGGACTCGACACCCGAACAACTGGCCCGCCTGAAGCCGGTGTTCGGAGTCGACGGCCCCGACCCGACCATGACGGCGGGCAACTCGACCCCGCTCACGGACGGCGCGGCCGTCGTGCTCCTCGCCTCCGAGGAGTGGGCCGAGGGGCGGGGCCTGGAGCCGCTCGCCTACCTGACCGCGTACGAGACGGCGGCCGTGGACTTCGTGCGCGGCGATGTGGCCGGCGGCGAGGACGGGTTGCTGATGGCCCCCGCCTACGCCGTCCCGCGCATGCTGGAGCGGACCGGTCTGACGCTGGCCGACTTCGACCTCGTCGAGGTCCACGAGGCGTTCGCCTCCCAGGTGCTGGCCACGCTCGCGGCCTGGGAGAAGCAGGGTCTCGGGCCGGTGGACCGGGGCCGGCTGAACGTCGCCGGCTCCTCCCTCGCGACCGGCCACCCGTTCGCCGCGACCGGTGCCCGCATCGTCGCGACGCTCGCCAAGCTGCTCGCCGAACAGGACGGTCCCGCAAGGGGATTGATCTCGATCTGCGCGGCGGGCGGACAGGGCGTCACCGCGATTCTGGAACGAACGTGAAGGATCCTCATATAACCCCCGAGATTGCACAGCCCTAGCCCCGAAACATCCCGGAACACGCACAGGCTCCCCACGTGAGCGCCGTACGATCCCCTACCTAACCGGCGGTAACCCTTTGCATAAGGGGCACACCGGTTGAACGCGTCGGTGCGCGAAGCACGTACGTAAATGCAGCAAGCAGTTTCGTAGCTGCACGCCCAGGGAGCCGCCCGTGTCCACCCCGTCTTCAGCTTCAGCCGCAGGGTCGGCCTTCGCCGACTTCGACGCTCCCCCCGCCCTCGTCGCACCCGAGACGCGACGACTCGACGGCGCCGTACGGGAGGCGTCCGTCCCGGCGCTCGCGCGCACGGTGACGTACGGCTCGCTCGCCGACCTGCCCTACGACAACGCGGCCGCCGCCCCCGAAGCGGTGGTGGTCAGCCGCAAGGGGCAGGAAGGCGAGTGGACGGACATCACGGCGGAACGTTTCGCGGCCGAGGTCCACGCGGTGGCGAAGGGGCTGATCGCGGAGGGCCTCGCCCCCGGCGACCGGATCGCCGTCATGGCCCGCACCAGGTACGAGTGGACGCTGCTCGACTTCGCGGCCTGGGCGGCCGGGCTGGTGACCGTCCCCATCTACCCCACCTCCTCCGTCTTCCAGACCCGCTGGATCCTGCACGACTCCGGCGCGGTCGCCCTCGTCACCGAGACGGCCGGCCAGGCCGCGGCCCTCGGCCCCGAACTCGACCGGCTGCCCGACCTCCACCACCTGTGGGTCATGGAGAAGGGCCATGTGGACCGGCTGATCGAGGCGGGCGAGCACGTCCCGGACGCCGAGGTGGAGATCCGGCGCGGAATGCTCGTCCCCGACACGCTCGCCACCCTCGTCTACACCTCCGGCACCACCGGCCGCCCCAAGGGCTGCGCGCTCACCCACGGCAATTTCTTCGCCGAGGTCGACAACGCGATCGAACTCCTCTACCCCGTCTTCAAGTCGAAGAACGACGACGAGCTCTCCGTCCTCCTCTTCCTCCCCATGTCCCATGTCTTCGGCCGGATGGTCGCCATCGCCTGCGTCCGCGCCCGCGTCCGCCTGGGCCACGCCCCGAGCCTGAAGGCCGACGAACTCCTCCCCGACCTGGCGGCCTTCAGACCCACCTGTCTGCTGGCCATCCCCTACATGCTGGAGAAGGTCTTCAACACGGCCCGCGCACGGGCGGAGTCGGGCGGCCGGCTGTCCTCCTTCGACCGCGCGGTCGGCGTGGCCCGCCGCTACGGCGAGGCGGTGGAGGCCCAGAAGACCGGCGACGGCAACGGCCCCGCGGCCACCCTCCGCGCGGCCCGCACCTTCTACGACCCACTCGTCTACCGCCGCATCCGCAACGCCATGGGCGGCAGGGTCCGTCACGCGATCTGCGGAGGCTCCCCCCTGGGCCGCCGCCTCTCCTCCTTCTACCTGGGCGCGGGAATCGAGATCTACGAGGGCTACGGCCTGACCGAGACGACCGGCGCATCGACGGTCACGCCCCCGATGAAACCCCGGCTGGGAACGGTGGGTTGGCCCCTGCCCGGCACGAAGATCCGCATAGCGGCGGACGGCGAGATCCTCATCGCCGGCGAACACGTCCTGCGCGGCTACTGGGACCCGGCGGCCGGGGGAGTGGTCCCGGCGGCCCCCGACGGCTGGCTGGCCACAGGCGACCTGGGCGAACTGGACGACGAAGGCTTCCTGACCATCACGGGCCGCAAGAAGGAAATGATCATCACCGCGGGCGGCAAGAGCGTGGCCCCCGCACCCCTGGAGAACTGGCTGCGCTCGCACCCCCTGATCTCCCAGGCGATGGTCCTCGGCGACGGCCGCCCCTACGTCTCCGCCCTCCTCACCCTCGACCCCGACGGCCTCACCCACTGGCGCCAGATGAACGGCAAGCACCCGGTCCCGGTGGAACTCCTGATCGACGACGCGGACCTGAACGGCGTCCTCCAACGCGCGATCGACGAGTCCAACAAGCTCGTCTCCCGCCCGGAGTCCATCCGCCGCTTCGCCATCCTCCCGACGGATTTCACGGAGTACTCCGGCCACCTCACCCCGTCGATGAAACTCCGCCGCGAGGCGATCATGCAGGACTTCGCGGAACAGGTGGAGGGGCTGTACGAGAGGTGAACCTGTGCTTTCCTGCGTCGTAACGGATCGACGACGATGAGGAAAGCGGTTCATCCGCGCGCTGGTGGTGACTGGGCATCGTGCACACCCGGGGGAACGAAAGTGGTCACCGTGCACCGTGGTCCCAGGGGGACAGCGCCGCCTAGCGTGATCACACCGGGCCGAAGGGCCCGGGCAGACCACGACCAGGGGGTTTCATGAACAAGTTCCGCATCGGGGGGATCACGGTCGCCGCAGTGGCGCTGATCGCGATCGCGGGGTCGCCGGCTTCGGCGGGCACGAGTGTGACGTCGTACGGCGGGTCCACGAAAACCACCTGCGACACCAGCTCCAAGGGAGTGTTCGACCACGACGGCGACTGGTTCCGCCTCACGGACACGTGCGCGGACCACATGTCCGCGGTGCTCAAGGTGGACGTCGCGCCGTTCCAGTCGAACGGCGGCTACGACTTCTCCATCTGGAACTCCGGCAAGGCCGGCAGCACGAAGGACGTCAACAAGAACTACGCCGAGGGCACGGGTGTCTGCATCCAGGCGGGTATGGGCGAATTCAGCTCCGGTGAGTGGGCCAACTGGGGTTACTGGACCTGCGGGACGGCCTGATGAGAGTGTTCCGGGCCGCGGGGATCACGGTCGCCGCAGTGGCGCTGATCGCGATCGCGGGGTCGCCGGCTTCGGCGGGCACGAGCGTGACGTCGTACGGGCAGAGCTCGGTCGACTCGTGCACGTCCGGTTCGGTGGGCAGGTTCGACGACGTCGGCGAGCACTTCTACCTGACGGACACCTGCGCCGACTACATGTCCGCGGTGCTCAAGGTGGACGTCGCGCCGTTCCAGTCGTACGGCGGCTACGACTTCACCATCTGGAACTCCGGCAAGGCCGGCAGCACGAAGGACGAGAACAGGAGCTACGCCGAGGGCACGGGTGTGTGCATCCAGGCGGGCGGAGGTGATTCCCTCTCCCGTGAGTGGGGTTGGTGGGGTTACTGGACCTGCGGGACAGCCTGATTCCGCGGGTGCCGTTCCGCCGTTTCGTGCAGTAACGGGGTCGTGGGAGGGGCTCGGGCCGGGAAGCATGCCGCAGGTGAACGGCATGAACGGCATCGAGTTCCTCCACTGCCCCGGGACGACCACCCGACCGCCGCCGTCTGGGGCATCCGGGTCGACGGCACCGACCTGCGCGCGCTGACGGCCTGGGCGACCCGCGAACTGTGGCGCCCGGAACTGGAGAACCAGTTCGAGGAACAGGAGCGGGAGTCGGCCGAGCTGATCTGGCGCGGCCATGACGGTCTGGGCGTGTCGGACTTCGAGGACCGCCCGGACCACTTCCTGACGGATGACGGAGTTGTGGCTTTCCTCGGCTGCCCCTGTGGCCTGTGGGCCTGCCGGTAGTGCTTCGTTAGGTTCTGGGCTGTCTGTGGCTGCTCCGAGGGCTGGGCAGGCGCCGTCCGCAGGTGGTGCAGGTGCCGGTCCAGCACCTCAGCAGGTCCTGGAGGGCGTCGAGGACCTGGTGGAGGGTCAGGCCGGCATCCGGGCTTTTGGGTCGAGCCGCCGGAGGGTCAGGAAGGCCTCGGCGGCGGTGACGAGGGTGACGTGGTGGTGCCGGCCGTGCCAGGTGCGGCCCTCGAAGTGGTCCAGCCCGAGGCCGTGCTTGAGCTCGCGGTAGTCGTGCTCGATCCGCAAGCCCCCTAGGGCGCGTCGTCCCGCAGCATGCTGTAGGACAGGCTGTCGCGCCAGCGCCCGTCCCGGAAGACGACGCTGCGCAGGACGCCCTCGCGGGTGAAACCGACCTTCTCCAGGGCGCGTTGCTCGGCGATGTTCTCCACATCGGTGTGCGCCTCGATCCGCGCGGCGGGCGTGTGCGCGAACAGGTAGCGGGCCAGGAGGCGTTGGGCCTGGGTGCCGACCCCGCGTCCCTGGGCCTGCGGCAGCAGTTGGATGCCTATGTTCCAGTAGTAGGAGTGGGGCACGGTGACGACCTTGCGCCAGGCCACGAAGCCGAGCGTGTCCGTGTCGGTCGTCACCATCAACTGGCCGCCGTCAGCGGAGAGCAGGCCGTTCTCAGTCCAGCGGCGCCTGAAGCGCCCGGGGTCCGTCCAGCCGAACCACGAGAACGGCCCGGCGGCCTCGGGGTCGACCATGAACTGTTCCAGCATCGCCAGGTCGTCCTCGCGGACGGGGCGCAGTCGCACGGTGTCGTCGATCACCCGACCACGCCAGCCGTATTCCCTCGAGGCCGTCTTACGTCGCCGTTGCACGGCCATTGACTTTGCAAGACCCTCGCGGGACATTTCGGGCTCCGCACCCGTCATTCATTCATTCATCCATTCGTTCCCTGTGGGCTGGAGTGGGCCATGAACACGAGCGCGGACCCTGCGAGACATGTCGGACTGCCCTCCCGTAGGGCCGTGCTCGGGGCGGCCACCGCCGGCGCCGGGCTTGCGGTCGCCGGTCGAGGGGCCCGGGCGGCCGATCTGCCGCTTCTCGGTACCTATGACGTCGTCGTCATCGGGTCAGGGGCCGCCGGGATGACCGCCGCGTTGACGGCCGCCAAGCGGCAGTTGACGTGTGTCGTCGTCGAGAAGGCTCCGACGTTCGGGGGGTCCGCCGCCCGGTCGGGGGCCGGGATCTGGATTCCGAACAACTCCGTCATCCTCGCCGCCGGGGTGCCGGACACGCCCGCCAAGGCGGCCGCCTATCTCGCCGCCGTCGTCGGGGCGGACGTGCCCGCCGAGCGGCAGGCCGCGTTCCTCGCGCACGGGCCCGCCATGCTCTCCTTCGTCATGGCCAACAGTCCGCTGCGGTTCCGCTGGATGGAGGGGTACAGCGACTACTACCCGGAGTTGCCGGGTGGCCTGCCGGGCGGGCGGTCCGTCGAGCCCGATCAGCTCGACGGCAACCTCCTCGGCGCCGAACTCGCCCGTCTCAACCCGCCGTACCTGGAAGTCCCGGCCGGCATGGTCGTGTTCAGCGCCGACTACAAGTGGCTCGCGCTGGCCGCCGTCAGCCTCAAGGGGGCCGCCGTCGCCACGGAGTGCCTCGCGCGGGGGACCAAGGCGGCCCTGCTCGGGCAGCAGCCGCTCACCATGGGGCAGTCACTGGCCGCGGGCCTGCGCGCCGGACTGCTCGCCGCCCAGGTGCCGGTGTGGCTGGACACCCCGCTCACCGACCTGTTGGTGGAGGGGGGAGTGGTCACGGGGGCCGTCGTCACGCGCGGCGGTGTGCCGGGGCTGGTGCGGGCGCGGCGGGGCGTCGTCGTCGGGTCGGGAGGGTTCGAGCACAACGCGGCGATGCGGGCCCAGTACCAGCGCCAGCCGATCGGGACCGAGTGGACGGTCGGGGCGAAGGAGAACACCGGGGACGGCATCCGGGCCGGTCAACGGGTCGGCGGGGCCCTCGCGTTGATGGACGACGCCTGGTGGGGGCCGGCGATCCCGCTCCCCGGCGAGCCCTACTTCTGCCTCGCCGAACGCACCCTCCCCGGCGGCCTGTTGGTCAACCAGGCCGGCGCCCGCTTCGTCAACGAGGCCGCCCCCTACAGTGACGTCGTCCACACGATGTACGACCGGAATCCGACCGCCCCGGACATCCCGGCCTGGCTGGTCGTCGACCAGAACTACCGCAACCGGTACCTCTTCAGGGACGTCGCCCCGACCTTCGCGTTCCCCGCCGACTGGTACAGCTCGGGCGCCGCCCACAAGGCCTGGACCCTGGACGCCCTCGCGGCCTCCATCGGCGTCCCGGCCGCCGCCCTGCGCGCCTCCGTCGACCGGTTCAACACCCTCGCCCTGCGCGGCAAGGACACCGACTTCAAGCGCGGCGACAGCGCCTACGACCACTACTACACGGACCCGTCCGTCCTGCCCAACTCCTGCCTCGCACCGCTGTGGCTGCCCCCGTACCACGCCTTCCGGATCGTCCCCGGCGACCTCGGCACGAAGGGCGGCCTGCGCACGGACGCCCGCGCGCGGGTCCTGCGGGCGGACGGCTCCGTCGTCCCCGGGCTGTACGCCGCCGGGAACGCCAGCGCGGCCGTCATGGGCCACAGCTACGCGGGCGCCGGTTCGACGATCGGGCCCGCGATGACCTTCGGGTACATCGCGGCCCTCGATCTCGCGGCCGCGCCGACGGGTTGACCGCGCCGACGGGTTGACCGCGCCGGCGGGTTCACCGCGGCTACGGGTCGATTGCGCCTACGGGTTGAAGGTGATGACGGCGGTGTAGTCGGAACCGGCGTGGAACTCCACCCGCTGGGCACGGGTCGGCGAGCCGATCTTGCTCAGCGGCAGGACCCAGGTCTGCGTGCCGCCGCTGACCGTCCGCGTGGGGCGGGTCGAGGTCTCGGTCCAGCTCCAGTCCGTCGACCGGCTCCGGAAGAGGCCGCCGTTCTCGATCATGTAGTCCGCGCCGAGGGCCGAGGGGGAGGGGTAGGGCAGCTGGTAGCCGGTCCTGGTGTTGCCGTCGGTGTCGATGAACACGTGGTAGAAGGGCTTTGACGAGTGGAAGGTCACCTTGAAGGTGACGGTTCCGGAGGACACGCACGCCGAGTAGTCGGTGAGCGGGCCGGAACCCGCGGCCGAGGTGCAGGAGGGGCCGCCGTCGCTGCCGCCCGCCCCGGCGGCGGCCATATCGGTGCCTGCGTCTGAGCCGGTGTCGGCGTCCTGGCCGGTGGACGGCCCGGCCTGTGTGGGCGCGCCGGCACCGGCGTTCTCGGCGGACCCTGTGGCCGACGCCTTCGGCGACGCGCTCGTGGCGCCGGGCGACGGCGACGCGGACGGTGCGGTCGACGCCGAGGCCGAGCCGGATCCGCTCGGCGCGCTCGCGTCCGACCCGGCGCCCCGCGCGTTGTCCGGTAGGCCGCCGCCCGGCATCGAGGTCGCCGACCGAGAGTCACCGTCACCGTCGTCGATCCCCACGAAGACCGCGCCACCGATCAGGGCGGCCACGAGCACAGCGGCCCCCGCCAGCAGCACCGGCCGCGACAACCGTCGCCGATCCGAGGACGGGGACGGGGAAGGGGAAGGGGACGGGGCTGGAGGCGCGGTCGCGGTCCGGGCGTCGGCCGAGATCCGAGGCGCCGCCTGGGACCGGGGGGTGGTCGTCCCGGCCGGCGGAGTGGAGGCGGCCCCCGCTGCGAACGTGGCCGCCGCCGCGGACATCGGCGGCGCTGCGGCCCCGGACTCCGGGGAGGACGCTGAATCGTCCTCGGCGCCTGTGCGGTCGGGTGGGGCGACGGCAGCCGACGCCGCGGCGATCGCCGACGGTCCCTTCGACCGGCGGGGCAGCGGAGACTGCACTGTTTCGCGTCCTTCCAGCTTCCGGGAGAGGGCTGCCGAACGCATCCGGCAGCCCTGAGGCGCCGATCGTACCCGGGTTCGATTGGGATCCAGGCCCAAACCGGCGTCGCAATGTTGTCGCCAAGTTGCTTGTGGAAAACCCCCCGTTGGGTCCGACGGCCGCGCCCTGACCTAGAGCTTGTGCGGCGCTACAGCGGCTTGCGCAGGATCAGGAAGGCGTGCGGGGTCGTCTCCCCGCGCTCGGTGTTCGCCTCCCGTACCGTGCGGGACTGCTCGGCGAAACCGGCCGCCGTCAACAGCTCGATCATCCGCTCCGGACGGCGCCGTTCGAAGTCGAGGGCGACCGGGTGACCCCAGGGGCGGTCGTGGCGGCGCGGCACGTCGCCGACCTGGAAGCCCATGAGGAGATGGCCGCCGGGGGCGAGGACCCGGAGGAACTCGGCGAAGAGGCCGGGGAGTTCGCCCACAGGGGTGTGGATGGAGGAGTACCAGCAGACGACCCCGTCGAGGGAGCCGTCCGCATGACCGTCCAGCTTCAGCATCGAGCCCTGCTCGAACCGGATCCCCGGGTTCTCGCGCCGCGCGATCGCCAGCATCGACTTCGAGAGGTCGAGCCCCGACACGGACAGTCCCAGGGCGGCGAGGTATCCGGTGACCCGACCGGGCCCGCACCCGAGATCGATCACCCGGCCACCGGCGCCGACGAGTTCGGAGTACGCCCGCATCACGGCCCGTTCCAGCGGCTGACCCGCGGCCTCGTCGCGGAAGAGGTCGGCGTAGTCGTCGGCGATGGCGTCGTAGAAGGTGCGGGTGGCGGTGACGAAGTCCGGAGTGGTCGGAGCGGTCGGAGTGGTCGGAGTGGTCGGAGTGGTCGGGGTGGTCGGGGTGGTCGGGGTGGTCGGGGTGGACGGAGTGGCGGGGGCGGCGGGCTCGGCGGGGGTGGAGGCGGCGGCGGAGCTTGCGGCTGTGGCGGCTGTGGGGGCTGTGGCGGCTGTGGTGTCGGTGGCGTCGGTGTCCGTCATGGGCGGGGACCCTAGCCGCCGCCACTGACAGTGGGGCCTTCTCAAGCCACCCCCAGCGCCCGCAGCCCCCCGGCCGTCGCCGCCGCCCCCAGCACCACCACCGCGAACGGCGCCCTACGCCATGCCAGCACCCCGCCGACCAGCACCCCGGCCGGACGCGCCCACCCGGCGAAGCCGCCGTCCTCGGTCAGCGCGCCCGTCGCCAGCAGCGCGACCAGCAGGACCACTGCCCCGGCGGCCAGCGACTCCTGCACCCGGGCGGGCAGTTCCACTCGCCCGTGCAACACCGGGCCGACCAGTCGGAGGGCGTACGTCCCCACCGCCAGCATCAGGATCACGGCGACCGTCGCGCTCATGCCGCGACCTCCTTACGGCCGTACCCGTATACGGTCAGGCCGGCCAGCGCGAGCAGTACCGGCGCCCCGGCCGGGATGAACGGCGTCGCCGCGAGCGCCAGGACCGCGCCGAGGGCGGCCGGACGGCGCAGGCGCGCGTCCTTGCGCAGGGCGGGCAGGACCAGGGCGACGAGAACGGCCGGGAATGCGGCGTCCAGCCCGTAGACGGCCGTGTCGCCGAGGGCGCCCCCGGCGAGCGCCCCGACGAGCACGCCCGTGTTCCACACGGCGAACAGGCCGAGGCCGGAGACCCAGAACGCGGCGCGGCGCCGGGCGGGGTCCGGCTGGGCGAGGGCGAACGCGACCGTCTCGTCGGTGACCAGGTGCGCGCCGAGGAGCCGGGTCGCCCGGCCGGGGCCGAGGAGGTCGGCGACCGCGAGGCTGAACGCGGCGTTGCGGGTGTTGAGCAGCAGTCCGGTCGCGGCGGCGGCGAGCGGACCGCCCCCGGCGATCAGGATGCCGACCGCGCTGAACTGGGCGGAGCCCGCGTACACCACCAGGGACATCACGACCGGCGCCCAGACCGGAAGCCCGCCGGCCACGGAGATCGCGCCGAAGGACAGGCCGACGACGCCGCTGGCGAGCCAGACGAGGGAGGCGTCCCGGGTCAGCCGGATCAGGCCGGACCGCTCCGACCGCTCCGAGCGACCCGACCGCTCCGAGCGACCCGCCTGCTCCGATCGACCCGACCGCTTGGGTCGCTGGGATCGCCATCGGGGTGATCGGGGTGTTCGTTCTGCCGTACGCATGTTCTCTACAATGGACAGAAGCGTCGGAGTTCGTCAAGGCGAACGATCGTACCGTTGGAGCGAACGAATATGTCCGAGACGGCCGGAAGTCCACCGAGGCTCCCCCTGGACTGGATCGCCGCGTCCCTGCGGCGCGAGCGCACCCGTGCCGGGCTGTCCCTGTCCGAGCTGGCCAAGAGGGCCGGAATCGCGAAGTCCACGCTGTCCCAGCTGGAGGGGGCGAGCGGGAACCCGAGCGTGGAGACGCTGTGGGCGCTGGGCGTGGCGCTCGGTGTGCCCTTCAGCGCGCTCGTCGAGCCGCCGGCGCCGTCCGTGCAGGTGATCCGGGCGGGGGAGGGTCCGACCGTCGCCTCCGAGCGGGCCGAGTTCGCGGCCACCCTGCTGTCCGCCAGCCCGCCGGGCGCGCGGCGGGACATCTACCACCTGCGGGTCGAGCCCGGGGCCGTCCGGGAATCGGAGCCGCATATTCCGGGCACGGTCGAGCACCTGATCGTGAGCACGGGGAGGATGAAGGCCGGACCGGCCGGCGAGACGGTGGAGCTCGACCCCGGGGACTATCTGACCTACCGCGGGGATGTGCCGCACGTGTACGAGGCGCTGCTGCCCGGCACGACGTTCGTCCTGGTCATGCAGCACGTCTGACGGCCGGGTGACGGCCGGGTGACGGCCGGGTGGTGACCGGGTGGTGATCGGACGCGGCGGGCAAAGGCAGGAGCCCCGTGCCGAAAGGCACAGGGCTCCTTGGGTACTGCTCTCAGACTTGCGATCTCACGGGTGTGAGGGAGGTTCAGACGGGAGTGACGTTCTCCGCCTGCGGACCCTTCGGGCCCTGCGTCACGTCGAAGGAGACCTGCTGGTTCTCCTCGAGCGAACGGAAACCCTGCGCGTTGATCGCGGAGTAGTGGACGAAGACGTCGGGGCCGCCGCCTTCCTGGGCGATGAAGCCAAAGCCCTTTTCGGCGTTGAACCACTTCACGGTTCCGGTAGCCATAAGCCCTCCTTGGGCCCAAAGGGTTGCCCTGCTCCAGAACCCTGCAAGCGTGAAAGCAAGTGCCGCACAACTGCATACGTCTGAAAACGACGAGAGCCCGCGGTTACATGCTCCGCAGGCTCTGTACTGCAAGGGAAACCAAACTGCAACTTGCGGCGAGCCTAGCACGCAGGCTGCCGAATGCAATAGAGGTCAAGATCACGTCACCCGGATGTTTGAAGATCCCTTAAAGAGGTTGACCCGAAGGCGCTCGGGGGTCGGAGTCCGGCGCGGCCGGGACGGGGTCTAGCCTCACGATGTGGACAATTCTCGCACCCGGCCGCGCGTCGGCCACATCCAGTTCCTCAACTGCCTGCCCCTCTACTGGGGGCTCGCGAGAACCGGCACCCTCCTCGATTTCGAGCTCACCAAGGACACCCCGGAGAAGCTGAGCGAGCGGCTGGTGCGCGGCGACCTCGACGTCGGTCCGATCACCCTCGTCGAGTTCCTGAGGAACGCCGACGATCTGGTCGCCTTCCCCGACATCGCCGTCGGCTGCGACGGCCCGGTGATGTCCTGCGTGATCGTCTCGCAGGTCCCGCTGGAGGAGCTGGACGGCGCACGGGTCGCACTCGGCTCGACCTCCCGCACCTCCGTGCGCCTGGCGCAGCTGCTCCTGGCCGACCGCTTCGGCGTCCGGCCGGACTACTACACCTGCCCGCCCGACCTCAGCCTGATGATGCAGGAGGCCGAGGCCGCCGTGCTCATCGGCGACGCGGCGCTGCGGGCCAACCTGCTGGACGGACCGCGGCTCGGCCTGGAGGTGCACGACCTCGGCACGCTCTGGAAGGAGTGGACCGGCCTGCCGTTCGTCTTCGCGGTGTGGGCGGCCCGGCGCGAGTACCTGGCGCGCGAGCCGGTCATCACCCGCCAGGTCCACCAGGCCTTCCTCGACTCCCGCAACCTCTCCCTGGACGAGGTCGGCAAGGTCGCCGAGCAGGCGGCCCGCTGGGAGGAGTTCGACGAGAACATCCTGGAGCAGTACTTCACCACCCTCGACTTCCGCTTCGGCGAGGCCCAACTGGCGGCCGTGGCCGAGTTCGCCCGGCGCGTCGGCCCGACGACGGGCTTCCCGGCCGACGTGAAGGTGGAACTGCTCCGGCCCCGATCTGCGTAATCTGCTGCAGAACTTGCTGTGCGTGGGGGAGGGGTGGACGGCCATGCAGCCGCTTGGAGACGACGAACCCACGACCGTGGGGCCCTACCGGCTGCTCGGCCGGCTCGGTTCCGGCGGGATGGGTCGTGTCTTCCTCGGCCGCAGCGCCGGCGGCCGCACGGTCGCCGTCAAGATCGTGCACCCGCACCTCGCCCTCGACGAGGAGTTCCGCGCCCGGTTCCGGCGCGAGGTCGAGGCCGCGAGACGGGTCGGCGGGGCGTGGACAGCGCCGGTCCTGGACGCAGACCCGGAGGCGACGGTCCCGTGGGTCGCCACCGGCTACGCGGCCGGCCCCTCCCTGGCCGCGGCGGTCACCTCCGACGCCGGTTCCGGTGGCGGGCCTCTCCCCGAGCACTCCGTGCGGGTCCTGGGCGCGGGCCTGGCGGAGGCGCTCGCCGCCGTGCACGAACTGGGCCTGGTGCACCGGGACGTGAAGCCGTCCAACGTCCTGCTGACGGTCGACGGTCCGCTGCTCATCGACTTCGGCATCGCCCGCGCCACCGACGGCACGGCCTCGCTCACCTCGACCGGCGTCTCGGTCGGCTCGCCCGGCTACATGGCCCCCGAGCAGATCCTCGGCCGGGGCGCGTCCGGCGCGGCCGACGTGTTCTCCCTCGGCGCGGTGCTGGCCTACGCGGCGACCGGGCGGCCCCCGTTCCCCGGGGACTCCTCGGCCGCCCTCCTCTACAAGGTCGTCCACGAGCCGCCGGAGCTGGGCGAGCCGCAGGGCGCGCTGCGGGGTGATCTGCGGGAGGTCGTCGAGGCCTGCCTCGCCAAGGACCCGACCGCCCGCCCGGCCCCCGCCGAGCTGGCCCGACGGCTGGCCCCCGAGGGCGCGGCCCGGCTGGTGGCGGACGGCTGGCTGCCGGGTGCGCTGGTGCAGCAGGTGGGGCGGAGCGCCGTCCAGCTGCTGAACCTGGAGGGGACGGCGGCGGGTGCGGCGGCGGATGTGGCCCCGGTCGCGTCCGGGCCGGTGGCGTTCCGCAGCGCGGCGGTGACGTCCGGGGTGTTCGGGCCGCCGCCGGTGATGGACGTGCGGCCGGACGCGCTCGTCCCGGCCGCCGCCGTGCCCGCGCCGCGGGACGCCGTGCCGCCGGCCGCCCCCGGCAAGGTGTCCGTCACCGTGGCCGCCTCCGCGACGGCGGGCGAGGGCGGGCGCGGGCGGCGGCTGAGCTGCACCGTCGCGCTGGCGGTCGCGGGAGCGCTGGCGGCGGTGACGGTCGGCTCGGTGTTCCTGTTCGACCTGCTGCCGGGTGACGGCGACCAGGACTCCGCCGCCGGCAGCGACGCCTACTCGGTGGAGCCGTCGGCCGCCGCGAGCGGAGGCCCCGCCGACGGCGCGTCGCCGGCCGTGCTCCCGGCGGACTACGTCGGCACCTGGGAGGGCCAGGGCAGCGGCCTCGACGGCGCCCTCCCGATGGGCACCTTCCGCGTGACGGTCCGACAGGCGGACGTGGGCGACCCACTGGGCCAGCTGCGGCAGACGGACGTGCTCGGCGGGGTCTGTGTCGACGAGCTGACGCTGAAGCAGGTGACGGAGAAGGAGGTCGTGGCCACCTCGGTGGGCGCGAAGACCAACCACGCCGGCTGCAACCCCGAGGCCCACACGATCCGGCTCACCCCGACCGGCGACGACCTGACGTACGCCTCGGACAGCGCGGCCGAGGGCAACCCGGTGGCACGCATGTCGAGGGTCTCGTAGTGCGCGCCGGTACCGGCCGGTTCCGGGCCCGCGACGGCTGGGGTCTCGCCGGGGGCGTCCTGTTCCTCGCGGCCCTTCTGGCCGTCCTGCTGTCCGCGATGGGCCTGCTGAAGCGGTTCGTGCGCGTGACCGCGCCGGTGCTGGTGGAGCTGCCCGGCGGCGGCTGGACGACCGGCGCCCTGCTCGGGCTGCTGTCGGTGGCCGGGTGGGTGGGCGCCGCGTGGTTCTCCGCCCCGGAACGGGACCGCGACCGGGACCGCGACCGGGACCGGGACCGCGACCGGGAGCAGGGCCGCGACCGGGAGCAGGGTCGGGAGCAGGGCCGCGACCGGGAGCAGGGTCGGGAGCAGGGCCGGGGCCGGGAGCAGGGCCGGGAGCAGGGCCGGGACCGCTTCGGGCCGACGCGGATCGCCCGCTCGATCGCGGGCGCGGTCTGCTGGACGGTGGCGTTCGGCGGGCTGGTGTACGTCCTCGGCGCGCTGCCCGGCAGGAACTGCCGCTCGGGCGGCACGATGTGCGCGTACATCCCGGGCACGGGCAGCGCCCTTCTCGCCTACGCGGCCACGACGTCCCTGCTCGGCTGGCTCTGGTACCGCCGGCGCGGCGCGGTGACGGCGGCCCGGCGCGCGCAGGAGCAGGCCCGGCTGAAGCGGCTCCGCAAGAAGGGCAAGGGGAAGAGCCGGGCCGCGCGGGGGAGTCGGTGATCACGGCGGTGAGCACGCCTCCCGGCGACCTGACACTCGCCGCCGTCGCCGCGCTGTGGGGCGCCCTGGCCGGGGCGCTGTTGCCGCGGGCCGCCTATCGCTTCTCGGCGCCCTGGGAGGAGCGGGAGGGCGGCTGGCGGGAGGCATGCCCGGCCGGGCACCCGATCCGCGGCTGGCTCGGGCGCGCACACTGCGGCCGGTGCGGGGCCTCGTACGCCCCCGGCGCGCTCCTGCTGCCCGTCCTCACCGCGCTCCTGTGCGCCGCGCTCGCCGTGGCCACCGGTACCCGGCCCGAACTGGCCGTCTGGCTGCTGCTCACGCCGGTCGGGGTGCTGCTGGGCGTCGTCGACGTGCGGGTGCGGCGGCTGCCCGATCCGCTGACCCTGCCGCTCGCGGCCGCCGCCCTCGCCCTGCTGGGCCCGGTCACGCTGCTGCCCGAACACGCCGGCGACTGGACGACGGCCCTGCTGGGCGCGCTCGCCCTGGGTGCCGCGTATCTCGTGCTGCACCTCGTCAACCCCGGCGGGATGGCCTTCGGCGACGTGAAACTGGCGCTCGGGACGGGCGCCGTCCTCGGCTGGTACGGCTGGGCGACGGTCATGCTGGGCACATTCGCCGCGTTCCTGTTCGGGGCGCTGTTCGGGGGCGCGCTGGTGGTCGTCCGGCGGGCGGGCCGCAAGACGCTGATCGCGTTCGGGCCGTTCATGCTCGCGGGAACCTTCGCAGGGCTGCTGATCGGCGCGTACGCGGCCTGAAGTCGGGCTTGTCGGAGCGCTGGCGTAGGCTGGTTCGGTCCGTCCACCACGCTTGATCCTCAACGTTTGATCCTTGACGAAAGGGACGCCCCCGGTGACCGAGAAGGCCGACCTTCAGTCCGTGCTCGACCGTGCCGCGGCCGGTGGGCGGATCACGCCGGAAGAGGCCCTCGACCTCTACCGCGACGCCCCGCTGCACGCGCTCGGCGCCGCCGCCGACGCCGTACGCCGCCGTATGTACGCCGGGACCGAGCACATCGCGACGTACATCATCGAGCGGAACATCAACTACACGAACGTGTGCGTCACGGCGTGCAAGTTCTGCGCCTTCTACGCGCCCCCGAAGGACACCGCCAAGGGCTGGACGCGCGATCTGGACGACATCCTGCGCCGCTGCGCGGAGACCGTCGAGCTCGGCGGCACCCAGATCATGTTCCAGGGCGGTCACCACCCGGACTTCGGCGTCGAGTACTACGAGAAGCACTTCGCCGCCATCAAGCAGGCGTACCCGCAGCTGGTGATCCACTCGCTGGGCGCGTCCGAGGTCGAGCACATGGCCCGGATCTCCAAGGTGTCGGTCGAAGAGGCGATCACGCGCATCCACGCGGCCGGTCTCGACTCCTTCGCGGGCGCCGGCGCCGAGCTGCTCCCCGCCCGTCCCCGCAAGGCCATCGCCCCGCTGAAGGAGTCCGGCGAGCGCTGGCTGGAGATCATGGAGACCGCGCACGGGCTGGGCGTCGAGTCGACGTCCACCATGCTGATGGGCACCGGCGAGACCAACGCCGAGCGCATCGAGCACCTGCGGATGATCCGTGACGTACAGGACCGGACGGGCGGCTTCCGCGCCTTCATCCCGTACACCTACCAGCCCGAGAACAACCACCTGAAGGGCCGCACCCAGGCGACGCTCTTCGAGTACCTGCGGATGATCGCGATCGCCCGGCTGTTCATGGACAACATCCGGCACATCCAGGGCTCTTGGCTGACCACCGGCAAGGAGGTCGGCCAACTCTCCCTGCACTACGGCGCGGACGACCTCGGCTCGATCATGCTGGAGGAGAACGTCGTCTCGTCGGCCGGGGCCAAGCACCGCTCCAACCGCCTCGAGATCATCGACCTGATCAGGAAGGCGGGCCGCGTCCCCGCCCAGCGCGCCACGACGTACGAGCACCTCGTGATCCACGACGACCCGGCGAACGACCCCGTCGACGAGCGCGTCATGTCCCACATCTCGTCCACGGCGATCGCGGGCGGCACGGCCCACCCCGAACTGAAGCTGCTCGCCTCCAACTAGGGCTGCCGTGCTGACGATTCACGCCGACTCCAGGGGCCGGGCGCTCGCCGTCGACGGCGCCTGGATCGCCGAGGCCGGCCCTCTGGAGCAACTCGTCGACGCGTTTGCGCGCGCCCGGGTGCGCCAGTGGCCCGGCATCCTCACGCCCGGTCTGATCAACCTGCACGGCACCGAGTTGCTGGAGGGGGCCTACCATCCGGATCCGCGCGAGGCCGACACGCTGGGCACCGCGCCGCTGACCGGGGACGCGCTCGCCGCCCTCGCCCCGGACGACGCCCGCTGGGGCGCGAGCGCCCGGCGCGCGGTGCAGCGCATGCTGGCCCACGGCACGGTCGCGGCGGCCTGCGAGGACGGCGAACCGGGCCGGCGCGCGGTGCGGGACGCGGTACGCCGGTCCGGTCTGGCGACGATCGGCCGGCTCGGCCGGCCCGGCGGCGTGCCCTCGCTGGACCCGTACGCCTGCGGCCTGCCGGTGGAGTTCGCGTCGCTGCGACAGGCCGGCTCCGCCGCCCGGTTCGCCGTCTTCGACGTCCCCGACGAGACGGCCCTTGCGACCGCCGGCGCGGGGACCTGCGTGGCGACGGTGGTCGAGGGCCGCATCGTGCACAGACGGCGGTAGCCGATCCGTAGCCGAGCTTCGGGGGCCTACTCCGAGAAGGCCTCGGCGAAGGCTCCGGCCTCCTGGTCGACGCCACTGCAGTTGGTCAGCGCGTCGTCCGTGTCGGTGCCCTCCTCACACTGCTGGTCACGGAACGTCGACCACATGGACACCCACGAGATGCCCTTCTCCTTGGCGAACGTCCGCACCTGCGCCGCGTCCTCGAGCGTGAACGTCTCGTTGTCGACGTCGTTCGTGCCGATCATCGAGGTGAGCGCCATGGCCTTCCACGCATTGACGTCCGTCGTGCCGAAGACCTCCTTGAGCTGCGCCTGCGCAGCCGTCGCCGCGGTGATCGCGTACCCGCCCATGTCGCCGGAGTACGACTCGCCGTAGTTCATCGTCATGAGGTTGACGGTGGAGACCTGGACGTCGTATTTGTTCGCGGACGCCAGCAGCGCGAGGCTCTCGGAGTCCAGCCCGGAGGGCATGACCGGGAGCGTGAACGAGATCTCCAGGTCCGTGCGCTCCTTCTGGAGCGCGGCGATCGCCTCGGAACGCAGCGCGACCGAGGCGGAGTCGGCCAGTTCGTCGCCCTCGATGTCGAAGTCGGCCTGCGTGGAGCCGGCCGCGTCGAGCGCTTCGCCGTACGCCGCCGCGAGTTCGGAAGCCGTGTCGCAGGTCGCCGCCAATTCGTCGCCGGAGGCCCCGCCGAAGGAGACGCGCACCGTGGCGCCCGAATCCGTCAGCGCCGTGATCCGGGACTTCACGGTCGCGTCGTCGATGGCGTGCGTACCGTTCCATTTCGGCGTACAGCCGCTGCCGCTGCCGATGACGAACGCCAGGTTGTACGTCGTCGGCGAACCGGCCGAGTCGTTCTCCGACGCCTCCCCCGCGCTCACGTACGGCGCGTAGGAGGTGCCGGTACTGGATGAGCTCGCGCTCTGAGACGGGGAGGGGCTGCTGCTCGCCCGTTCCGTGGCCGCGGGCGCCGCGTCCGACGTGTCGTCGGAGCCCGCGGAGCATCCCGATACGGCCAGGGCAAACAGGCAAGTGACCCCAGCCGTCGGCATCAGGAAACTCCTCATTGCGTACGCACCCGCTCTCGTGATTTCTGTCTCAGGGCGGAAACAAAAGGCGTTTCCGAATTGGAAATGTCTCACATGTGGGTGGATCGCGCGGGAACAGTGGACACACAGACAGGTCATGGACGCAAGCGCGCAAAAGGCGATAACCACCCGCTCAAAAGGGACAATCAACCCTCGCATGAGAGGCCGGTGTTGCGCAGAGCTTTCAAGCTTCTCTCAGGAAAGAGACAGGTTCACGCGTTTCTCATGGGTCTCTCACAAGTGGTTCAGAGTAGACGCCACATAAAGGCTCCCTAATATCCGGGGAATGCAATCCGATCCTGCCATCGAAAGCCGTGCCGCCTCTCGCGGCAGCCGTCGCGGCCGCAAACGTGACGACGCCTCCGCCGAGGGGCCCGTGTTCGTTGACAACTCCGGACGCAGGTCGAAGATGCTGCGCCGGATCGGTCTCCTCATGGGTGTGGGCTGCCTCGTGTACGCCGTCGTCCTCGGAGCCGCGTTCATGGGCTGGGGCACCTCGCTGACCCCGTCCTCGCTGCTGCCCTTCGGCGGCAGAGGCGGCCCGGGCGGTTCCCAGAACTCCGGCCCCGGCGGCATCCAGCCGCAGGGCGGCCTCGGCACCCCGCCCTCGAAGCCCAGCGGCACCCCGCCGTCGGGCGTCGCCACCGGCGAGCCGCCCAGCTCCGCCCCGACCGCGACCGCGAGCGCCTCCGCGGCCGCCAACTGACCGGAGCGCAGCCACTGCCATGACGACGACCACTTCCTCCCGCGGCCGCCGCCGCGCCCCGAGCCGCATCGAGCGGGCCGCGGGCAAGGCCGCGGCGCTGCAGAAACCGCGTGTCATCCTCGCCCTGCTGCTTCTGCTCGCGCTGACCATGGTGATGCTCCTCGACGGCTACCTGCGCGCCGAGGTCGGCGGCGACCAGCGCGTGCGCACCGATGCCAGCGCCAGCAAGGTGCCCGAGGACGTCCTCGACGGCGGGCCCATCCTGACCTTCCAGGGCGGCCAGGCCACCACCCTCTCGGTGCCCGCCAAGACGATCGCGCTGACCTTCGACGACGGCCCCAACCCGACCTGGACGCCGCAGGTGCTGGAGATCCTCGAGGAGTACGACGTGCCCGCCACGTTCTTCGTGGTCGGCTCGATGGTCTCGCGCTACCCGGGCATCGTGAACGACATGGTCGAGCAGGGCAACGAGGTCGGCATCCACACCTTCACCCACGTCGATCTCTCCTACCAGTCGAACTCCCGCGTCGACCGCGAGATGGAGCAGACCCAACTCGCCCTCGCCGGCGCGGCCGGCATCACGACGACGCTCTTCCGCGCCCCGTACTCCTCCGAGACGGACGCCATCGACAACTACAGCTGGCCCGTCTACAAGGAGCTCGGCGCCGACGGTTACACCAGCGTCTTCGTCGACACGGACAGCGACGACTGGAAGAAGCCGGGCGTCTCGAAGATCATCGAGGGGGCCACGCCCGAGGACGGCAAGGGCGCGTCGGTCCTCTTCCACGACGCCGGCGGCGAGCGCTCGCAGACGATCAAGGCGCTGCCGACCTACATCGAGAAGATGAAGGCCGAGGGCTACACCTTCACCACCATCAGCGGTGTGATCGACGAGCAGAACGCAGCGGCTCGCGAGGCCTCCGGCGCGGGTCAGCAGCAGGCCGCGGGCGCCGAGGCGACGCCGACGGCGGGCGCGACGGCGGGCGCGACGGCCGCAGCGGGCGGAGCGGCCGCGACGGGCGGGGCGACCGGCGAGCAGCCCGGCAACCTACCCAACGGCGCCGACAACGGCAACGGGGCCGAGGGCGGCAACGGTAACGGGGTCGAGGGCGGCAACGGTAACGGGGTCGAGGGCGGCAGCGGCGGGGCGGGCGGGACCGTCAACCGCCTGCAGGCCGCCCACCGCGAGGCCACCGGCCTGACCCTCTACGAGGGCAAGGCGCTCATCGCCGCCGTCACTCTCGCCGAGTGGACCGTACCGACGCTGTCGGTGGGACTGATGGTCGTCGGCGTGGCCGTCATGGGCCGCTTCGGGATGATGCTGATCCTGGCCCGACGCCACTACAGACTGCGCAACAAGCGCCGCTTCAGCTGGGGACCGACGGTCACCCGCCCGGTGAGCGTGATCGTCCCGGCCTACAACGAGAAGGAGTGCATCGCCAACACCCTCAAGTCGCTGGCGAAGAGCACCCACCCGATCGAGATCATCGTCGTGGACGACGGCTCGACCGACGGCACGTCCGAGATCTCGCGTGAGGCGGCGAGGGCCCTCGGCATGACCAACGTCCGCGTCATCCGCCAGGAGAACGCGGGCAAGCCGGCCGCCCTCAACAACGGTGTCCGCAACGCCAGTTACGACATCGTCGTGATGATGGACGGCGACACGGTGTTCGAGCCGGAGGCCGTGTACCACCTCGTGCAGCCCTTCGCCGACCCGAAGGTCGGCGCCGTCGCCGGCAACGCCAAGGTCGGCAACCGCGACACGGTCATCGGAGCCTGGCAGCACATCGAGTACGTGATGGGCTTCAACCTCGACCGCCGCATGTACGACCTGCTGCGCTGCATGCCGACCATCCCCGGCGCGATCGGCGCGTTCCGCCGGGACGCGGTGCTGGAGGCCGGCGGCATGAGCGAGGACACCCTCGCCGAGGACACCGACATCACCATCGCCATGCACCGCGGCGGCTGGCAGGTCGTCTACCAGGAGCACGCCAAGGCCTGGACGGAGGCGCCGGGCTCCCTGAAGCAGCTGTGGTCCCAGCGCTACCGCTGGTCCTACGGCACCATGCAGGCCCTGTGGAAGCACCGCAAGTCCCTCACGGACAAGGGTCCTTCGGGTCGCTTCGGCCGGGTCGGGATGCCGCTGGTCGTCCTCTTCCAGATCATCACGCCGGTCTTCGCCCCGCTCATCGACGTCTTCACCGTCTACTCGATGATCTTCATCGACTTCCAGGCCGCCCTGCTGGCCTGGATGGCGGTCCTCGGCATCCAGCTGGGCTGCGCGGCCTACGCGTTCCGCCTGGACAAGGAGAAGTACCGCTATCTGCTGATGATGCCGCTCCAGCAGTTGGCCTACCGCCAGATGATGTACCTCGTCCTCATCCACTCCTGCATCACCGCCCTCACCGGCGGCCGCCTGCGCTGGCAGAAACTGAAGCGCACGGGCGAGGTCGGCACCCCGGCCGGGGTGAGCTGATGAGCTGGGAGCAGCAGCAGGGATACGGGCAGGGATACCCGTACGACCAGGGCTACGGGCAGCAGCCGCAGTACCCGTCCGGGTACGAGGGCCATGACGGCTACGAGGGCAACGAGGGCAACGAGGGCTACGGAAGGAATGGGCAGCCGCAGCAGTACGTGCAGCAGCCGTATCCCCAGGAGCACATGCAGTATGCCCAATGCGCACAGAACCCCCAGAGTGCCCCGTACGCCCCGTACGCCCCGTACGCCCCGTACGCGGAGCAGACGGACTACGTGGAGTACGGGCAGGGCGTCGCCGTCGACGAGACGGCGACCCTGCTCACCGTGGAGGCTGCGGCTGCGGAGCCGGAGTCCGCGCCGGAGCCGGAGGCTCGCGCCGCTCAGGACGTGCCGGCCGAGTCCCCGCCCAAGCTCGCTGCTCCCCAACGGGACCGCTACTTCGACACCCTCCGCGCCCTCGCCCTCATAAGAGTCGTCGCGTACCACACCTTCGGCTGGGCCTGGGCCGGCATGGTCTTCCCCTCCATGGGGGTCATGTTCGGACTGGCCGGCACCCTGATGGCGAAGTCCCTGGAGCGTCCGGCGGCGAAGGTGGTGAAGAGCCGCCTGCGCCGGCTCCTGCCGCCCTTCTGGTTCTGGGGCGTCTTCGTCGTCCTGGCGATGCTGATCCACGACTGGATGCCGAACTGGGAGATCGTCTACTGGATCGTGCCGCTGGGCGACCCGCCGGGCAACGCCTGGGGCGAGCAGGCCTGGGAGATCCTCTGGTACCTGCGGACCTACCTCTGGTTCGTGCTGCTCTCGCCGCTCCTGCTGCGGCTGTTCCGGCTCGCCCCGATCCCCGTGCTGGCGCTGTCCCTCGCGCCGATCCTGGTCCTGACCTTCGTATGGGCCGGCCCGGACAACCGCGTCGGCACCGCGATGTGGGACCTCTCGACGTACCTCTTCTGCTGGATGCTCGGCTTCGCGCACCGCGACGGCGTCCTCCAGCGCATGAAGCCCGCCCTGGTGGTCGTGGTGTCGCTGGCGGCGATCGCCTTCGGCGGCTGGTACGCCTTCACGCACCAGGCCGAGTTCGGCACCTACGACCTGGACGAGAACCCCCTCGCGCAGGCCTTCTGGTCGGCCGGCTTCGTCATGCTGTTGATGTGGGCGAAGGCCTGCTTCGGGATCGACTTCGCCTGGCTCACCCGCTTCCGGCGCACGAACCGCATCGTCACCGTCTTCAACGCGCGCGCGGTGACGATCTATCTCTGGCACGAGATCGCCCTGATCCTGGCCGTGCCACTGGGCGACCAGTTCTGGAACGTCCCCGCGTTCGAGAAGTACCTGCCCCTCGACAGTCAGTGGTTCATGTTCGGCGTGGGCTGGCTGCTGATCGGCGTCTTCGTGCTGCTGTGCGGGTGGGTCGAGGACGTGGCGGCACGAAAGAAGCCGAGGCTCCTGCCGTGAGCCGGTGAGGGCGGGGCTGCCACAATGGGCGGGTGACTCGCGCTTCCCTGAACAAGCAGCCCCATGAAGTCGCCTCGATGTTCGACCGCGTGGCGGAACGGTACGACGTGACCAACGACGTCCTGTCGCTCGGCCAGGACCGCAGGTGGCGCAAGGAGGTCGCGAAGGCGGTCGACGCGCGCCCCGCCCAGAAGGTCCTGGACCTCGCCGCGGGCACGGCCACCTCCTCCCTCCCGTTCGCGCAGGCCGGCGCCTATGTCGTCCCCTGCGACTTCTCCCTCGGCATGCTCCAGGTCGGCAAGAGGAAGCACGCCTGGCTGCCGTTCACGGCCGGCGACGCGACGCGGCTGCCCTTCAAGGACGACGCCTTCGACGCAGTCACCATCTCCTTCGGCCTGCGCAACGTGCAGGACTTCGACGCCGCCCTGCGGGAGATGTACCGGGTGACCCGGCCCGGCGGACGCGTCGTGATCTGCGAGTTCTCGCACCCGACCTGGACGCCGTTCCGGACCGTCTACACCGAGTACCTGATGCGCGCGCTGCCCCCGGTGGCCCGCGCGGTCTCGTCCAACCCGGACGCCTACGTCTACCTCGCCGAGTCCATCCGCGCCTGGCCCGACCAGCCCGCCCTCGCCGAGCACCTGCGCAAGGCCGGCTGGTCGAAGGTCGCCTGGCGCAACCTGACGGGCGGTGTGGTGACCCTCCATCGAGGCTTCAAGGAGGCCTGAGGGAGCCCCGGGGCGGACAAGGCCCTCGGGCGGAGAAAGGGCCCCGGGGTGGAGAAAGGATCCCGAGGTGGAGAAAGGGGCCGGTCAAGCGCCCGGCCGTCAACCGGTGATCGCCTCGAAGGGGCGGTCCCGGTCCCCGGATCGGTCCAGCTCTCGCTGGAGTCCGCCCCCGCCCGGTCTCGGCACGCGCGGCTCTCGCACGCCCGCGCCTCCGCCGCCCTCTCCCTCGGAGAAGTCGAACCACACGCTGACGACCGAGCCGCGAGGCACCTCGACACCCGGCGGCGGGTACTGCCGTACGACGTAGTCGACGACCGCGCGGTGGAAGTCGGGCCGGTCCGGTGCGGCCAGCAGCACGCCCTGCGCCGTGGCCGCCTCGCGCGCGTCCATGGCCATCAGGCCGATGAACCTGGGCACGCGCACTTCGGGTGTTTTGGGTGGTATGAGCACAGATGTCACCCCCAGCGGTACTGGAAGGGTAACCGCCCAGGGGTGGCGTCCGGAAGCGCCGGGTGTCTTTCTGTAGCCGATGACTACATAGGGTCACTTGCCGTGATCACCAAGCCAGTCGGTAGCAGTGTCCCTCACGCTTCGACTCGGGAGTCGTGAAGACCTCCGCCAGCCGCATGCCCAGCCGCTGCGTGACGGCGACGGACCGCGTGTTGCGCGCGTCGACCATCGCGACCACCCCCGGCACCCCGGCCGCCCGCACCCGCTCCAGCGTCAGCTGCGCGGCCGCCGTCACATACCCCTGCCCCCAGTGCTCCCGTCCGAGCCGCCAGCCGATCTCGATCTCCCCCTTGGGCCCCCACTCGCCCGGCCACGGCTGGGCGCCGGTGAACCCGATGACCCGGTCGTCGGCGTCCAGCATCGTCCACAGGCAGAAGCCGTGCTCGGCGTCGTGCCGGCGCTGGCGGGCGGTGAGCTCCTCGTAGACCGACAGCTCCGCGGACCTGCCGCCGTGGAACTCCATGACGTCAGGGTCGTCGAAGACCCGGTGCCACGCGACCGCGTCCTCGTCCGTGGGAACACGCAGCCGTACTACGGGGAGAGTTCGGTTCACGGGGCAGCCCTTCAGCCGGGTGATCAATTCTGCTGAATAGACTGCCCATGTCCAGTGCCGGTCGGCACGTAGATTCCGAACTTGGGGAGATCCCGCCGTGACCGCCGTGAACGAGCCCCACGCCGAGCCCTTCTCCGAGCACACCGCCGACGTGATCGTCGTCGGCGCGGGGCCGGCCGGCTCCACGACCGCCTACTACCTCGCCAAGGCCGGACTCGACGTACTCCTCCTCGAAAAGACCGAGTTCCCGCGCGAGAAGGTCTGCGGCGACGGCCTCACCCCGCGCGCCACCAAGCAACTGGTGGCCATGGGCATCGACATCTCCGAGGAGGCCGGTTGGCTGCGCAACAAGGGGCTGCGCATCATCGGCGGCGGCGTCCGCCTCCAGCTCGACTGGCCGGATCTCGCCTCCTACCCGGACTACGGGCTCGTCCGCAAGCGTGACGACTTCGACGAGCAGCTCGCCCGCCAGGCCCAGAAGGCGGGCGCCCGCCTCTACGAGCGCTGCAACGTCGGCGCCCCGATCATCGACGACCGCACCGGCCGCATCACCGGTGTCCACGCCAAGCTCGGCGAGGAGAAACGCGAAGTCACCTTCCGCGCCCCGCTCGTGGTGGCCGCCGACGGCAACTCCACCCGCCTCTCCCTGGCGATGGGCCTGCACCGCCGCGAGGACCGCCCGATGGGCGTCGCCGTCCGCACCTACTTCACCTCCCCGCGCCACGAGGACGACTACCTGGAGTCCTGGCTGGAGCTGTGGGACCGGCGGGGCCCGGGCGAGGACCGGCTGCTCCCCGGCTACGGCTGGATCTTCGGCATGGGCGACGGCACCAGCAACGTGGGTCTCGGGGTCCTCAACACCTCCGACTCCTTCAAGGAACTCGACTGGCGCGAGGTCCTCAAGGCCTGGTGCGCGTCCATGCCGGAGGACTGGGGCTACACCCCCGAGAACATGACCGGCCCGATCCGCGGCGCCGCCCTCCCCATGGCCTTCAACCGCAAGCCCCACTACACCAAGGGGCTGCTGCTGGTCGGCGACGCCGGGGGCCTGGTGAACCCGTTCAACGGCGAGGGCATCGCCTATGCCATGGAGTCCGGCCAGATCGCCGCCGACGTCATCGTCCAGGCCCACGCCCGCGCCACCCCCGGCCAGCGCGAACTCGCCCTGCAGCGCTACCCGCAGATCCTCGCGGACACCTACGGCGGGTACTACACGCTGGGCCGCGCCTTCGTGAAGCTCATCGGCAACCCGAAGGTCATGAAGATCGCGGCCCAGCGCGGCCTGACCCACCCGCTGCTGATGAAGTTCACCCTGAAGATGCTCGCCAACCTGACGGACCCCACGGGCGGCGACGCGATGGACCGCATCATCAACGGCCTGAGCAAGGTGGCCCCGAAGGCCTGACCTGGCCTACGGCCCTGGCCTGGCTACGGCCTGCTCAGGGCCTCGGCCTTGGCGGCCCGGCGTGCGAAGACCTCTTCCCGCCGGTCCGCCGCCTGCCGGAGGGCCTCCTTCCGGCCCTTCTTGGGGAGCCGGTCCAGATAGACCTGGCCGTCGAGGTGGTCGCTCTCGTGCTCCAGGCACCGCGCGAAGTACCCACACCCCTCGATGACCAGCGAACTGCCCTCCCGGTCGTACCCCCGCACCACGGCCCGGTCGGGCCGCGGCACGTCCATGACGGCGCCCGGCACCGACAGGCACCCCTCGCCCTCGTCCAGCAGCCGTCGCTCGACCGGGTCGAGCCGGTCCAGCACCGGATTGACGATGTGTCCGACATGTCGGACACCTTCATCGTCCCAGCAGTCGTAGACGAACAGCCGCAGACCGACACCGACCTGGTTCGCCGCCAGCCCGGCCCCGTCGGCGACGTACATGGTGAGGAACATGTCGTCGATGAGCGCGGCCAGATCGGGTCCGAACTCGGTGACATCACGGCAGGACTTGTGCAGCACCTCTTCACCGACCTCGGTGACCCGCCGCACCGAGCCGCGCCGGGCCTCGGGCGCGAGCGGGGGATACGAGGCGACGGGCCGCACCTGCACGAACACACGTGGCATGACGTCTCTCCTTCAACTCACGGACGGGCCGGGGAGTTCCCCGACCCACCCGCCGAGCATCCCAGGCCCACGACGGGCCCGCCCGGGCATACCAGGGAAGCGGCCGACGCACCCGCGCCCGTGAGGAAGGGGCGGTTGACGGGGCTGCACGCGCGACGGGAGGCCGACGGACCGAGCACGTGAGAGGGATGTCCGGTGGGCCCGAGCCTGTGACGGCAAAAGCCGACAACAGCCGACAACGGCCGGCAACGGCCGGCAGTGGTGCCCGCCGTGGGCGGGGCGGTGGGTCGGCGGGTCGGGGCCGGTGGGTCGGCGGGTCGGCCGACCTCGGGCGGGCAGGCGAGGGCGCCGGCAGGGTAGGCGGGCGAGATCACCTGGTGTCCCTCGGCCCGCCCGAGCCGTCGACACGAGAGCCCGGACGCGGACGCGAACACGGGCCGTCGACGCGGCGGGCGAGCAGGCCGGTGTCCGGGTGGAGTTCGCCCACGCGCCGCAGCCTTGTTCGCGGCCCGCGACGTGCCCCGTTACCTTTTCCGTGGCCCCGCAATGGGGCGCCTGGCCCCCGGGTCCGGTATGGCTGTGTGCCCCCTGTCGTACGGATGACCTGGGGGGT
>NZ_JBFAKW010000116.1:0-30623 GCF_040655955.1 Streptomyces sp. NPDC050263
GTAGCTCCGCTACGAGGACTCTCGCCCGGCACACCGAGAGCACGCACCGAACGCCGCTCCTTCTCCCACGGAGATCCATCAGAAGCCCCCTAGGCATCACTCCGCGGCCCAGATGACGGCGTCGAACGTGGCCTTGGAGCCCTCGGCGGGGAGCGAGACCAGCCTGAGGCGGGCGACGTTCCCCTCGCTGGTGCGCACGCACACCACCATGCCCTCGGTGAGCGGATGGCCGTCGACTCCCTCCGCGTCGACGGTGTTCGCGCAGTCCTGGTAGCCGGGCAGGGCGGCGTCGGCCGGCCAGAGCGAGAGCACGGTGGACCCCAGGCCTCTGATCGAGTAGTCGCGCCAGCCCCTGATCTCAAGGTCGCCCGCCTGGTACTTGCGGGTGACGGGCTGTTCGCCGTCCAGTTCCTTGCTCTGCGAGTCGAACACCAGCGTGCCGTGCCAGCGCTCGCTTCCCGCCGAGGACGGGGCGGGAGTCGGCGTGGCCGTCGGGGGCGGCGCGGACGAGGACGGGGAGGCCGGGGGCGGCGTCGATCCGGGGGCCTCGGCGGAGGGCGTCGTCGGCGTGGTGGGCGCGGCGGCCCCGCCTCCGTCGTCGTCCCCGGAAGAGAGCAGGAGGGGCACTCCGACGCCGACCAGGGCGGCGAGCAGGACGCCCACGGCGCCGATCCACGCCGCCTGGTTGCCTCTCGCGAACCAGCCCCCGTCGCGCGTGCCCGCGTCGGCTCGATCCTCGGCCACGGTACCCAGCCCCCCACTGTCGTACCTGCGCGCTCGTTTCGTACTGCTGTTGTCACCGCGCCGGGCGTCGGCGAAACCCGGGCCGGGCCGGGGCGTGGGTCGAGGCGTGAGCCGGGGTCTCGGCCTCGGTTCCGCCTTGCTTCCCCTTGGGCGGGGCCACTCTGCTGAGCAGGTCGAATGACGTTTGAGCGTGCCGGAAGGGTCGTCGTGAAGGCCCGAAACGGTTCTCCACAACACCCCGTCGGGAAAGTTCGTGAAGTTCTTCACAAGGAATTCGGTCCTGTCGGAGGACGTAGGCGTTCCTGTTGACCCTTCCGGGGCCCCGACACCCGTGTGAACGTGTTCAAAAGAGGCGCGCGCGGACGTATCGCGGGGGTCCTGGGGAGGTGCGTCGCGGGGCCCTCACGGGGGCCTTTCGAACCCGGAGAGGCAGCTCACGCGGCATTGACAACGCCATGCCCTGCACACCGGTTCCCGTTCCGCACCATGACGTGGATCACGCGAGCCGCGGAGGATAGCACACACCCTCGGGAAGCTTGTGAAGGGGCGCACGAGCGACCCCCCTGGAGCGGGTGGATACTCGATGGCATGAGCACCACGGAGCGTCCCAGGATCCTCGTAGTAGGCGGTGGGTACGTAGGCCTGTACGCAGCTCGGCGCATTCTCAAGAAGATGCGCTACGGCGAGGCGACCGTCACGGTCGTCGACCCCCGGTCGTACATGACCTACCAGCCCTTCCTCCCCGAAACCGCCGCCGGCAACATCTCCCCGCGCCATGTCGTCGTCCCGCTGCGACGCGTGCTGCCCAAGGCGGAGGTCCTCACCGGCCGGGTCACCACCATCGACCAGGACCGCAAGGTCGCCACGATCGCCCCGCTGGTCGGCGAGGCGTACGAGCTGCCCTTCGACTACCTGGTGATCGCGCTCGGCGCGGTCTCGCGCACCTTCCCGATCCCCGGCCTCGCCGAGCAGGGCATCGGAATGAAGGGCGTCGAGGAGGCCATCGGCCTGCGCAACCACGTCCTCGAGCAGCTCGACAAGGCCGACTCCACGACCGACGAGGAGATCCGCCGCAAGGCGCTCACCTTCGTCTTCATCGGCGGCGGCTTCGCCGGTGCGGAGACCATCGGTGAGGTCGAGGACCTGGCCCGCGACGCGGCCAAGTACTACAAGACGGTGTCCCGCGAGGACATGCGCTTCATCCTCGTCGACGCCGCCGACAAGATCCTTCCCGAGGTCGGCCCCAAGCTCGGCCAGTACGGCAAGGAGCACCTGGAGAGCCGCGGTGTGGAGATCTACCTCTCCACCTCGATGGACTCGTGCGTCGACGGCCACGTCGTGCTGAAGAACGGCCTCGAGGTCGACTCCAACACGCTCGTCTGGACGGCCGGCGTCAAGCCGAACCCGGTCCTGAGCCGCTACGGCCTGCCGCTGGGCCCGCGTGGTCACGTCGACACCGCCCCCACCCTCCAGGTCCAGGGCACCGACTACATCTGGGCCGCCGGCGACAACGCCCAGGTCCCCGACGTCGCCGCCCGCAAGGCCGGCGTCGAGAACGCCTGGTGCCCGCCGAACGCGCAGCACGCGCTCCGGCAGGCCAAGGTCCTCGGCGACAACGTGATCTCCGGTATGCGGGGCTTCCCGCAGAAGGACTACGAGCACGCCAACAAGGGCGCGGTGGCGGGCCTCGGCCTCCACAAGGGCGTCGCCATGATCGTCATGGGCAAGGTGAAGATCAAGGTCAAGGGCCGGCTGGCGTGGTACATGCACCGTGGCTACCACGGCATGGCCATGCCGACGTGGAACCGCAAGATCCGCGTCCTCGCCGACTGGACGCTCGGTATGTTCCTCAAGCGCGAGGTCGTGGCGCTGGGTGCGCTGGAGTCCCCGCGCGAGGAGTTCTACGAGGCCGCCAAGCCGGCGCCGGTCGCCGCGAAGCCGGCCGCCGAGAAGACCGAGACCGAGAAGGCCAAGGCTTCTTGACCCGCGGTCGCTGAAGCACCCTGCTGAACAGCTGAACACCCCCGAAGGGGCCTCCCGCCATCCGTGGTGCGGGCGGCCCCTTCGGCGTCGGCGGGCCCTTCGGCGTCGGCGGGCCCAGGGCGACGCGTGTTGTGTGCATGTATTTTGCCGTGTCGTGACGGGCGCGCGGGACTGGACTCCGTGGCCTTCCGTGTTTACGTGTGGTGACAGGACATTCCGGGATCACCATCACGGAGGTGTGCATCATGGCTGACGCCGCGCCGCGGCTCCATGCCCTCGTCGAACAGTTGCTGGGAGCCCCGCTCCCGGTGCGCGTCCGCGCCTGGGACGGTTCGCAGGCCGGTCCGCCCGACGCGCCGACCCTGGTCGTACGCAACCGAAGAGGCCTGCGCCGGTTCCTCTTCAAGCCCGGCGAACTGGGACTCGCCCGTGCCTGGGTGGCCGGCGACCTGGAGATCGAGGGGGACCTGTACGCGGCCCTCGACCTCGTCTCCGGCCTCGTCTGGGAGCGCGGGGAGGACGCTCGTACGCTCGCCCAGGCGGTGCGCGACCCAGAGGTCCGGGCGGCTGTCCGGGGACTGCTGAAGCTCGCCGGACCCCCGTTGCCGCCCGCACCACCCCGCGAGGAGGTCCGGCGCCACGGCCATCTCCACACCCGCCGCACCGACCGGCGCGCCATCAGCCACCACTACGACGTCGGCAACGACTTTTACGAACTCGTCCTCGGCCCGTCCATGGTCTACTCGTGCGCCTACTGGGAGTCCGCGGACGGCACCCTCGAACTCGCCCAGCGCGACAAGCTCGAACTCGTCTGCCGCAAACTGGACCTGGCCCCCGGACGCCGGCTGCTGGACGTCGGCTGCGGCTGGGGCTCCCTGGCGATCCACGCGGCCCGCGAGCACGGCGCGGACGTCGTCGGGATCACCCTCTCCCAGGAGCAGGCGGCGTACGCCCGCAAGCGCGTCGCCGAAGCCGGGCTCACCGACAAGATCGAGATCCGCGTCCAGGACTACCGGGACGTCACCGACGAGCCCTACGACGCGATCGCCTCCATCGGCATGGCCGAACACGTCGGCTCCGCGAAGTACCTGGAGTACGCGCAGGTCCTGTTCGCGCTCCTGAAGCCGGGCGGCCGGCTGCTCAACCACCAGATCGCCCGCCGTCCGCACCACGACGAGTCCGCGTACGACCTGGACTCGTTCATCGACGCCTACGTCTTCCCGGACGGCGAACTCGCCCCTGTGGGCACCACGGTCAGCCACCTGGAACGGGCCGGCTTCGAGGTCCGTGACGTCGAGTCGATCCGGGAGCACTACGCCCTGACCCTGCGCCGCTGGGTCGCCCGCCTGGAGGCCGACTGGCGGCGGGCCGTCCAGCTCGCCGGCCCCGGCCGCGCCCGGGTCTGGCGGCTCTACATGGCCGCCTCCGCCCTCGCCTTCGAACACAACCGCATCGGCGTCAACCAGGTCCTGGCGGTCCGCACCCCGGAGTCGGGCGACTCCACGATGCCCCTGCGCTCCCGCACCTGGAACTGACCGCACCTGGAACTGACCGCACCGGAACTGACGGAACGGCACAAGTGAAGGGGCCCCGCCGCAGCGTGCGACGGGGCCCCGACCGATCCGTGGCTACTCCGACTTGATCGCCGCCAGCATGTTCAGACGGGACGCGCGCCGGGCCGGCCACAGGGCCGCCAGGATGCCCACCGCGGCGGCGAGCGCCAGGAAGAGCAGCATCCGGCCCCAGGGCAGGACGAGTTCGTACGTGGCCATCTTGGTGCCGATCAGCTCACCGGCCGCCCAGCCGAAGAACACGCCCAGGCCGATGCCGAGCACCCCGCCGAAGAGCGAGATCACCAGCGACTCCAGACGGATCATCCGTTTGACCGAACGCCGGTCCAGGCCGATGGCCCGCAGCATGCCGATCTCCTGGGAGCGCTCGAAGACGGACATCGCGAGGGTGTTGATGACACCGAGGACGGCGACGATCACGGCCATCGCGAGCAGCCCGTAGAGCATGTTCAGCAGCAGGGTGAACATCTTGGCGATCTCGTTGGAGAGGTCCTGCTTGCTCTGCACCTTGATGGCAGGGTTCGCGCCCAGGGCCTTCTCCAGCCGGTCCTTCGTGCCGTCCGAGGCGCCGCCGGACGTCTTGACCATGACCTGCATGTCGGCCGGGTCCGCCAGGTGCGGGGTGAGGGCCGAGTTGTCGATGAGGATGCCCTCGATCAGCTCGTTGCCCGTGTAGACGCCGGAGACCGTCAGCTGCTGCTTCTTGCCGTCCTCGTAGTTCGCCGTGAACGTCGAACCGGCCTTCCAGCCGTGGGCCTTGGCGAGGGCGTCGTCGACGACGACCTGCGAGCCGGCCACCTTGAAGGCGCCGTCGTCGACCTTGAGGTCCGTCAGCTCGCCGATGGTGGAGCCGGTGACGCCGGTGAGGTACTCGGTCGTGCCGTCGATGCGGGCGGGCCCGTTGCGCATCGGGCTGGTGGCGGTCACCCCGCCGGTGACCTTCAGCTTCTCGTCGATGTCCGCGGAGAGCTCGCTGCCGTTCGCCATCGACACGATGTAGTCGGCCTTGATCGCGGAGGACGCCATCTTGTCGATGGCCTGCTGGAGGCTGCCCGCCATCACCGTCATACCGGTGATCAGGGTCAGGCCGATCATCAGCGCGGAGGCCGTGGCCGCCGTGCGGCGCGGGTTGCGCACCGAGTTCTGCCGGGCCAGCTTGCCGGACACCCCGAAGATCCGCAGAACGGGCGCGGAGGCCGCGATCAGCGGGCGGGACAGCAGCGGGGTCAGGATGAACACGCCGATGATGAGCAGGACCGCGCCGACGCCCATGGGCTCCTGGCCGTCGGAGCCGTCCATCGTCGTCGCGGCCAGGACCACGGCGATGCCCGCCCCGGAGAACAGCGCGCCCAGCGTGTTGCGCAGCACCAGCGACTTGGTCGTCGCGGCGGCGTGCACGCTGCTCATCGCGGCGACCGGCGGGATCTTCGCGGCCCGGCGTCCGGGCAGCCAGGCCGCCAGCATGGTGATGACGACGCCGACGACCAGGGCGGCGGCGACCGTGCCGGACGACACGACGAGCGGACCGTCGGGGACGGTCGCCCCCAGCGTCCCCAGCAGCGAGCGCAGTCCCGCGCCGATCCCGATGCCGGCGACCAGCCCGGTCACCCCGGCGACCGTGCCGACGACGAACGCCTCGATCAGCACCGACCGCGTGACCTGCCGCCGCGAGGCGCCGACGGCCCGCATCAGCGCGAGCTCCTTGGTGCGCTGGGCGACCAGCATGGTGAAGGTGTTGGCGATGATGAAGGTGCCGACGAACAGCGCGATGCCGGCGAAGACCAGCAGCCCCGACTTCAGCCCGCTCATCGAGGCGGCGATCGTCACCGCCTGTTCGTCGGCGAGCTGCTTGCCGGTGACGGTCGCGACCTTGCCCTTCGGCAGCGCGGCGTCCAACGCGGACCGCAGCGCGCTCTGCGAGGTGCCGGCCGCGGCCTGCACGTCGATCTCGTCGTACGTGCCGACCTTGCCGAACAGGGTCTGCGCGGTCGGCGTGTCGAACAGGGCGAGGCTGCCGCCCGCGGCGACGTTGCCGTCGTCCGTGGTGAAGACGCCGGTGATCTTCGGGGTGAGGACGGGGCCGTCGACGGAGAGCCGCACGGTGTCGCCGACCTTGTACCCGCCCCGCTCGGCCGTCTTCGCGTCGATGACGACCTCGCCCGTGCCGCGCGGCGCGTGCCCGGAGACGAGCGGGTACCGGGCGTCCTTCTCGCCCCAGTAGTTGCCGCCCTGCGACTGGAAGCCGCCGCCGATGAGCTTGCCGTCCTTGTCGGCGATGGCGGTGAAGCCGCTGACCACGCCGATCGCGGACGCGGCGCCCGGGACCTTCGCGCTCTGCTCCACCATGGACTGGGTCAGCTCGGGAGTCTTGACGACGCGATCGCCGACGTCCGGCTGGTACCCGGCGGTGACGGCGACGTCGACGTGGTCGAAGCCCTTGGCGGAGCTGTTCTGGAGGGCGCCCGAGAGGGTGTTGGTGAAGACCAGGGTCCCCGACACGAAGGCCACGCCGAGCATCACGGCGAGCACGGTCATCAGGAGCCGGGCCTTGTGCGCGAGCACATTGCGCAAGGCGGTACGGAACATGTGTTTTTTCTCAGTCCTGAATCGAAGTCCTGCAGCGATTCGTGTCGGGGGTCAGCTGGTGCGGCCCTTGGCGTCGAACTGCTTCATCCGGTCGAGGACCGAGTCGGCCGTGGGGCCGTACACCTCGTCGACGATCCGGCCGTCCGCGAGGAACACCACCCGGTCCGCGTACGCCGCCGCCACCGGGTCGTGGGTCACCATGACCACCGTCTGGCCCAGCTCCCGCACGGAGTTGCGCAGGAAGCCCAGCACCTCGGCGCCCGAGCGCGAGTCGAGGTTTCCGGTCGGCTCGTCGCCGAAGATGATGTCCGGCCGGGAGGCCAGGGCGCGGGCGACGGCCACGCGCTGCTGCTGACCTCCGGAGAGCTGCGAGGGCCGGTGGCCGAGCCGGTCGGCGAGCCCCACCATCCGGATGACGTTTTCCAGCCACTGTTTGTCCGGCTTCCGGCCCGCGATGTCCATCGGGAGCGTGATGTTCTCGATCGCCGTGAGCGTCGGCAGCAGGTTGAACGCCTGGAAGATGAAGCCGATCTTGTCCCGGCGCAACTTGGTGAGCTGCCGGTCCTTCAGCGAGCCGAGCTCGGTGTCGCCGATGCGCACCGAGCCGGAGGAGAAGCTGTCGAGTCCGGCGACGCAGTGCATCAGGGTGGACTTGCCTGAGCCGGAGGGGCCCATGATCGCGGTGAACTCGGCCTGCTTGAAGTCGACCGAGACCCGGTCGAGGGCGACCACCTGGGTCTCGCCCTGTCCGTAGATCTTAGACAGGTCCGTGGCACGTGCGGCCACGGCGGTGGTCCGGTCGGCGAGCGGGGTGGTCGTCACGGAAACGTGCTCCTGTCGGGACGGCGGTGTGCTGACGGCGATGTGCTCAGGGCTGTGTGTCTCTTGGAGACGTGAACCATCGTCCCGGCCGTCGGACGCCGTGTAGTCAGTCGCTGTTCCGGTTCTGAAGGCAGACTCGAGGCGGACGGAGTGCCGCCCTGTCATACCTGGGGATGACCCCGACCCCTGAGAGACGATTCGTCAAGAACCGGTGGAGCACCCTCGTTCGTACGGTGAAATTCCGTCATTCCGCATACGCAAGCGGTTGCCGCGCGCCAGGCTACTGGCAAGTGCAGATGGCTAGTTCCAGGTGCTGATGCACCCTCAGGCGTCAATAAAATAAGACAACATCGGTCTGCTGTTCTGCTGTTCGAGGGACGGATCCCGATAGGGTCGGAAGCTCAAGCGGAGCCCATCGGCCTGCCCAGATGGTGGAATGCAGACACGGCGAGCTTAAACCTCGCTGCCCCTTCGCGGGCGTGCCGGTTCAAGTCCGGCTCTGGGCACTTCCGACTTCTCGGCGATCGCCCGCATCCCTCATCGAGGCGTTGACACCGACTGAGTGCGGGCGCACACTCGCGTCCGAAGGCAGTGAAGGAAACTTCACTGTGCGAACAAGGTCACTGTGCGAACAACGTCTGAAGGGAACGCCCGATGCGCACCACTGTCGGCATCGTCGGCGCCGGCCCCGCCGGCCTCCTCCTCGCCCGTCTGCTCCACGACGCCGGTATCGACTCCGTCGTGCTGGAGAGCCGCGACCGGGCCTACGTCGAGCAGCGGCAGCGCGCCGGGATCCTGGAGCAGGGCACGGTGGACGTGCTGCGCGCGGCCGGCGCCGGGGGGCGCATGGACCGCGAGGGGCTGCGCCACGACGGCATCGAGCTGCGGTACGACAGGAAGCGCCACCGCGTCGACTTCCCCGACCTCACCGGCGGCCGGTCGGTGATGGTCTACGCCCAGACGGAGGTGTGCAAGGACCTCATCGCCCTCCAGCTGAAGGAGGGCGGCCCGCTGCTCTTCGAGGCGGAGGCCCTGGCCGTCGAGGACGCCGACACCGACCGCCCGCGCGTCCGCTTCCGCCACGGGGGCGTCGAGGACGTCCTGGAGTGCGACTACGTCGTCGGCTGCGACGGCTTCTGGGGGGTCTCGCGGAAGGCGGTCCCGGCCGAGCTGACCCGCGTCTTCGAGCGGACGTACCCCTTCGGCTGGCTCGGCATCCTCGCCGACGTGCCGCCCTCGCACGACGAGCTCGTCTACGCCCGCCACGACCGCGGCTTCGCGCTGCTGTCGATGCGCTCCCCGTCCGTCTCCCGGCTCTATCTCCAGGTGCCCGACGGCACCGACGCCGAGGCCTGGGCCGACGACGAGATCTGGGACGAGCTGGAGCGCCGCTTCGAGACGGACGACGACTGGCGGCTGGAGCGCGGGCGGATCACCCAGAAGTCGGTCACCCCGATGCGCTCCTACGTCCACGAGCCGATGCGGCACGGCCGGCTCTTCCTCGCGGGTGACGCCGCCCACATCGTGCCGCCGACGGGCGCCAAGGGGCTGAACCTCGCCGTCGGGGACGTCGTCACCTTCGCCCGGGCGCTGACGCACCGGCGGGAGACGGGCTCGGCCGAGCTCCTCGACGCCTACTCCGAGACCTGTCTGCGGCGCGTGTGGCAGGCCGAGCGGTTCTCCTACGACATGACGACCCTCCTGCACCCCGCCCCCGACGCCACCCCCTTCGAGAGCCGCCTGCAGCTCGCCCGCCTGGAGCGGATCGCCTCCTCCCGTGCCGCCGAGACCGATCTGGCAGAGGGGTACACCGGGTTCCCGTTCGGGTGATCGAACGGGACGGCTGTTCGATCACTGTGCGGTTCCGGCCGTGTTCCGGCTCGGTCATGAATGAACCCCTCTCGTGTGGGGAATCACGTCGCCGCGTAGCGTGTTGCGCAGCAGCAAGGGGGAAAGATCCTCCTCAAGCACTAGGGTCAATCCTTTGCCTACCTATTACCCTTGAGCCCAAGGCCGCGCAGTGTGGCCACGGAGGAGCGAAATGGAGAGCAGAAACCCGGTCTTCTCGCGACGGGGGTTCAGCCGCGACAACGGCTACGCGGGCTTCAACGCCGCGCCGCAGGCCGGGGGACCCGCAGTCGGCACGCAGCAGGGCAACCCGTACGCCCAGCCGGTCGGCAACCCGTACGCGCAGAACCCCTACGCCCAGCAGGGCCTGCAGCAGGGCGCCCCGCCGCAGGCCCCGGCCACCACCGGCCGGATGACCATGGACGACGTCGTCGCGCGGACCGCGACCACGCTCGGCACCGTGGTCCTCACGGCGGTGCTGTCCTGGCTGCTGCTGCCGGTCGACGCGAACAACATCAACAAGTCGTACGGCATCGCCGTCGGCGCCGGTCTGATCGCGTTCGTGCTGGCCATGGTCCAGTCGTTCAAGCGTCGCCCGGCCCCCGCGCTGATCCTGTCGTACGCCGCCTTCGAGGGCGTCTTCCTCGGCGTGATCTCCAGCGCGGTGTCCACCTACATCGGGGACGGCGTCGTCGCGCAGGCCGTGCTGGGCACCATGGCGGTCTTCGCCGGTGTCCTCGTGGCCTACAAGGCGGGCTGGATCCGCGTCAACCGCCGCTTCTACGGCTTCGTGATGGCGGCCGCGCTCGGCTTCGTCCTGCTGATGGTCGTGAACCTGCTGTTCACGGTCTTCGGCGGCGGTGACGGCCTCGGCTTCCGCAGCGGTCCGCTCGGCATCGTGTTCGGTGTCATCGGCATCCTGCTCGGCGCGTGCTTCCTCGCCCTGGACTTCAAGCAGGTCGAGGACGGCGTGGCCTACGGCGCCCCGCGCGAGGAGGCCTGGCTCGCCGCCTTCGGCCTCACGATGACGCTGGTGTGGATCTACATGGAGTTCCTGCGACTCCTGTCGATCCTGAACAGCGACTGAGTCGCCGAGCGACCGGCGGCACGTCGCCGGAGCACGACAGCGAGGAGGGCCCCGGGATTCCGATCCCGGGGCCCTTTCCGTGCCAGGGCGGCGCAGCCGGGGTGCTCCGGCTGCGCCGCCCTGGGGCAGGAAGCGAAGCTGAGGCTCGCCGCGTAAGCCGTGGGAGCCGCCGCCCCGGGCCGGTCCGGTGCGGTCGCCCGCAGGCGCAACAGGTCGGGCCAGCCGTCGCCGCGCAGCACACCCTGATGGATCCGGCAGAGCTCCGCCGAGGGCTCGATGCCGATCTGATCGATGAAACGCTCCCGGGTCCGCAGATAGGCGTCCGCCGCTTCCACTCGGCGTCCGGCCGCCGCCAGGGCCGGCAGCAACAGGGTCACGAGGCGTTCCCGCAGGGGGTGGACGATCACCAGGCCGAGCAGCTCCGGCAGCACCTCGTACGCGGCGCCGTCCCACAGGCTCGCCTCGATCGCCAGCTCCGCCGCCTGAAGGCGCAGTTCGCCCAGGCGGGTGGCCTCCGCCTCCAGCTCGATGACCGACCGGACGTCGGCCAGTGCCTCGCTGCCCCGCCACAGGGCCAGCGCCGACCGCAGGGTCCGTACGGACGTCGAGGCGTGACCGAGGGCCAGCTGGCGCCGTCCCTCACCCATCAGCTGCTCGAAGAGGGCGGCGTCGATCTCGTCGTCGCCGACCTCCATGCGGTAACCGACGGCGGGGCTGTGGGAGATCCATCGGCGATCATTCCCCAGGACGGCGCGCAGTTTCATGACGTGAGAACCGGCGCGAGCCGGTCCTGGCGCCATCAGATCGACAGCGGGTCGGGCAACTGCAAAAAGTTCGACCACAACTTCGGCGAGGGGCGCACCGTGATCTTCCGCGCCTGCAACGACACGCCGTACCTGCCGGACCCGTGCAGCGCCTGGCGGACCGGCGTCGCCTGATCCCCCGCCGTTCACGCCACGTGGGATCCCTCCCGGACATCCCGGGACGGATCCCACGTGTGTGTGCGCGGTGCCGCTGTCACGGCGGCGCTCCCCCGGAGCGGCGGGCGGATCGAAGAAGCCGCTGTGTCAGAGCAGCTTGCGCGCGGCCCTCCTCAGGTCGTACTCATGGATGATCGCCTTGGCGTGGCCGTACGCGAGGTTGTGCTCGGCGCGCAGCCAGCTGACCTTCTCCTCGAAGCGGAGAGCGGGGCCTTCGTCGACGGTGCGCAGCCAGTCGGCGACTTCACGACCGGTGCAGTGTGGGATACGGGCCAGTATGTTGCGGTGGGTCTCCTCGGAGAGGACATGGGACATCGGCGCCTCCGGTAGCAAAGGGGATGTAGGCCGGTCCTTCAGGTCACGGTGCCTGAGTGTTCGCCCGTTGGCAACAGTCCGGGTGCGACGCGTAGTCTCGCGGCGTGGTTGATACGACGCCTCTCACCCAAGCCGTGGATCACTTCGCCGACCGGTTGCGGGCCGCTCCGCAGAGTCGGCTCCAGCGCGGCGGCGCGGCTGAGGCCCTCGAACTGGCCCGGGAGTTGGTGCGCCGGGCGCAGCGGATCGAGGACCCGTCGCGGGAGCCCCGGGAGATGCCGGACGCGGGCATGTTCGCCGCCGCGGACCAGATCACGGTCGCCGTGCACGACTTGGCCCTCGTGCTCACGGACGAGGGCCAGCTGGCAGAGGCTCTGGAATTGGTGGCGCAGGCGCAGAAGCGTGCGGCGGTGTGACTCGGTGACCCCTACAGGCTCGCTATGACCCGGTCCGCCAGGATGTAGACGTTGTCGGCGCCGCACTGGAACGTCAGGGTGTAGGCGCCCGAGATGCCCGAGCCGCCCAGCAGGAACGGGGTTTCGCCGGCGGTGAGGGCCGCGGCGAGGCGTTCGGCCGTCTCGCGGTGGCCCGGGGTCATGCAGAGCGTGGTGCCGTCGGCGAAGACGTAGACGTCGAGTGTGCCGAGCGGGCCCGGGCGGACGTCGGTCAGTTCGATCTGGGACGCGGCCAGTTCCTCGAGGGTGGCCACCGTGCGCTCGTGGTCGTTCACGACCGGTGACTGTACGGGCACGAAGTCCGGGTGCGACGGGTGGCGGCGGCGGGCCGCGGCGAGTTCCGGGGACTCCCCGGCGAAGTCGTCGGTGTCCACGCCCGGCTCGGTCACCGGCTCAAGGGGCTCCAGGCCCACGAAATCGGTCTGCCGGGGCAGGAACAGCTCGCTGTCCGGCAGGCCCAGCAGGGAGGGGGCGTCGGAGGCGTCACGGGCCTCCTGGGCGGCCCAGAAGGCGCGCGCCTCGGCCAGCTCCCGCTCCCGCTCCTCCGCGAGCGCCTCGGCCACCGCGGCGCGTATCTCAGCCGCGTCGGCCGTGGTGCGGGCGGCCGGGACGAAGCCGCGCAGTTCCGCGGCGGCGTCCTCGGCGCTCCTGGCGAGCTGGGAATGCAGGGCGGCGACCTGCCGGCGCAGCTGCAAGAGGGTGCGCAGGACGGCGACGCCCACGGCGCCCGTGGCGGCCGTGGTGACCAGCAAGGCGATCGGCATGGCGCTCACTGACGTACTCCCGGTTCAAAGTCGACCCCCGACTTCCTACATCAGCTTGAAGGGTGGACTATCCAACTGTCAGTGCGTAACGTCACGAAACGGACAGGAACTTGGTCCTTGTGTTTGGTGCCGAAAGACGCTGAGCTGCGTAAATCCCTCCGGGGAGGGAGATAGGTCACATCCTGGGGGAGATTGGATCACAGAACGGCCCGGAGTCCAGGCGCTTTGCGGACTCCGGGCCGAATCGTCACGGCAGGTGCTGAAACGGTTACGCAGAGGCCGTGTTCAGCTCAGTCGCTCGATGACCATCGCCATGCCCTGGCCGCCGCCGACGCACATCGTCTCCAGACCGAACTGCTTGTCGTGGAACTGGAGGGAATTGATCAGGGTGCCGGTGATGCGGGCGCCGGTCATGCCGAAGGGGTGGCCGACGGCGATGGCGCCGCCGTTCACGTTCAGCTTCTCCAGCGGGATGTTCAGGTCGCGGTAGGACGGGATCACCTGCGCGGCGAACGCCTCGTTGATCTCGACCAGGTCGATGTCGTCGATGGTGAGGCCGGCCCGGCGCAGCGCCTGGTTGCTCGCCTCGACCGGGCCGAGGCCCATGATCTCGGGGGAGAGGCCGGAGACGCCGGTGGACACGATGCGGGCGAGCGGGGTCAGGCCGAGCTCGCGGGCCTTGGTGTCGCTCATGATGACGACCGCGGCGGCGCCGTCGTTCAGCGGGCAGCAGTTGCCGGCGGTGACGAGCCCGTCCGGGCGGAACACCGGCTTCAGGCCCGCGACGCCCTCCATGGTGACGCCGGCGCGCGGACCGTCGTCCTTGCTGACGACCGTGCCGTCGGGGGTCGTGACCGGGGTGATCTCGCGCTCCCAGAAGCCGTTCTTGATGGCTTCCTCGGCGAGGTTCTGGGAGCGGACGCCGAACTCGTCCATGTCCTGGCGGGTGATGCCCTTGGCGCGGGCCAGGTTCTCCGCGGTCTGCCCCATCGCGATGTACGGGTCGGGGACCAGCCCGTCCTCACGCGGGTCGTGCCACGTCGTCCCCTCCTGCGCGGCGACGGCGGCGGTGCGGGCCTGCGCCTCGGCGAACCGGGGGTTCATGGTGTCCGGGAGGCCGTCGGAGCTGCCCTTGCCGAACCGGGAGACCATCTCGACGCCGGCCGAGATGAAGACGTCGCCCTCGCCTGCCTTGATGGCGTGCAGGGCCATGCGGGAGGTCTGGAGCGAGGAGGAGCAGTAACGGGTGACCGTGCAGCCCGGCAGGTGGTCCATGCCCATCTGCACGGCGACGATCCGGCCGAGGTTGTAGCCCTGCTCGCCGCCGGGGAGACCGCAGCCGAGCATCAGGTCGTCGATGTCCTTCGGGTCCAGCTCGGGGACCTTGGCGAGCGCCGCCTGGACGATGGTCGCGGTCAGGTCGTCCGGGCGCAGGTCCTTGAGGGAACCCTTGCCGGCGCGGCCGATGGGCGAACGGGCGGTCGAGACGATGACTGCTTCGGGCATGACGGCTCCATTGGCGTGGGTGCGGACGGGCAGGGCTGTGTGGGAAGTTACCTGCACGTATGAGCCCGGTCACGGGTATCGCGGTGTGACGCTGACCGCACTTTCTAAGCGCTTGCTTTTGCCTCCGGCGGTGGGACGGAGACATGCGGGTGGAAAGGGGCGCCGTTCCCTGGGGGCTGCGCCCCAGAACCCCGTCGGCCTGGACGGCCTCGTCCTCAAGCTCCCCCGGAGGGGGGACCCCCGGACAGGCTGGAGGGTGTCGGCTCGGCCTCCGGGACCCGCCGCCTGCGCCTGCGCTTGAGCAGGGCCCATGGGCCCCTCGGCCCCGTCGGCATCGCTGCCGTCACCTCCGTGCCCGGTTCCGAGGCCGCTTCCGCCGCTGCTCGGGCCACCGGCAGGAAACCCTCGCGGCGGGAGACGTCCGGGCGCTCCTCCTCCGCCGGCCACAGGCCGAGGGCCGCGCAGACCGTGGGGAGGACGGCCATCGCCGCCGTCGCGTAGCCCTCCGCCGAGGGGTGGTAGTGGTCCGGGCCGAACAGCTCACTCGGGTTGGCCTCGAACTCGGGGCCGAGGAGGTCGCCCAGGGACACCGTGCGGCCGCCCTGCTCGACGGTGCCGATGGTCTGCGCGGCCGCCAGCTGACGGGACGCCCGGCGGGCCAGCCAGCGCAGCGGCTGCTGGACCGGCTCGATGGTGCCCAGGTCGGGACAGGTGCCCACGACCACCTCCGTGCCGGCCGTGCGCAGCCGCCGTACCGCCGAGGACAGGTGACGGACCGAGCGGGTGGCCGGCATCCGGTGGGTCACGTCGTTCGCACCGATCATGATCACGCAGACGTCGGGCACCTGTTCGGAGTCCCCGAGGACCAGCGCGACCTGCCGGTCGAGGTCGTCGGACTGGGCGCCGGGCAGCGCCACGTTGCGCAGCTCCACCGGGCGTTCCGCGACCGCCGCCAGGCCGGAGGCCAGCAGCGCGCCCGGGGTCTGCCCGGAGCGGCGGACGCCCTGGCCGGCCGCGGTGGAGTCGCCCAGCATCGTCAGCCGCAGGGGCTCCTTGCCGGGCCCGGGGGCGTCGTAGGCGAGGCCGTAGCGGCCGTCCGCCTGCGGGACGTGCGGATGCGCCCCGTTGTTGACCTGGCGGCGGGCCAGATGCATCTCCGCCAGCACCAGCCCGACCGCCGCCGCCCCGGCCAGCCCGATGCCGCCGCCGCCATAGGCCGCGCCGGCCGCGATGCGCCGGGCCACTCTCGCCCTCGACATGCTCGTCATGCCTCGACGCCACCTCCTCGTGTCCGTACACCCACTCCTTGCCCCGTACGCACCGTCGCCCAATCTCGACGAGGAGTGAACATGCGGCCCCACCGGTGACCTGCGCCGTACGCTGGCGTCACCATTACGACCGCTCTTTTTGCAAGCAACCGGAGACAACGGTGCAATTCCACGACTCGATGATCAGCCTCGTCGGCAACACCCCGCTGGTGAAGCTCAACAGCGTGACCAAGGGCATCCGGGCGACCGTCCTGGCCAAGGTGGAGTACTTCAACCCGGGCGGTTCCGTGAAGGACCGCATCGCCCTGCGCATGATCGAGGCCGCGGAGAAGAGCGGCGAGCTGCGGCCCGGCGGCACGATCGTCGAGCCGACCAGCGGGAACACCGGGGTCGGGCTTGCCATCGTGGCGCAGCAGAAGGGGTACAAGTGCATCTTCGTGTGCCCCGACAAGGTGAGCACCGACAAGATCAACGTGCTGAGGGCCTACGGGGCCGAGGTCGTCGTCTGCCCGACCGCCGTGGATCCCGAGCACCCGGACTCCTACTACAACGTCTCCGACCGGTTGGTGCGGGAGACGCCCGACGCGTGGAAGCCCGACCAGTACTCCAACCCGAACAACCCGCTCTCCCACTACCACTCCACCGGCCCCGAGCTGTGGGAACAGACGGACGGGCGGATCACCCACTTCGTGGCCGGTGTGGGCACCGGCGGCACCATCTCCGGGACCGGCCGGTATCTGAAGGACGCCAGCGACGACAGGGTGCAGGTCGTCGGCGCCGACCCCGAGGGGTCCGTGTACTCGGGCGGGTCCGGGCGGCCGTACCTCGTCGAGGGCGTCGGTGAGGACTTCTGGCCGACCGCGTACGACCGGACCGTCGCCGACGAGATCGTCGCCGTGTCCGACAAGGACTCCTTCCAGATGACGCGCCGGCTGGCCAAGGAGGAGGGGCTGCTCGTCGGCGGTTCCTGCGGCATGGCCGTCGTCGCCGCGCTGCGCGTCGCCGAGCGGCTCGGGCCGGACGACGTCGTGGTCGTCCTGCTGCCGGACAGCGGTCGCGGTTACCTCAGCAAGATCTTCAACGACGAGTGGATGGCGGACTACGGCTTCCTCGAGGACGAGGGGCCCAGCGCGCGCGTCGCCGACGTCTTGAACGACAAGGCGCACGGCGCCATCCCGTCCCTCGTCCACATGCACCCGGACGAGACCGTCGGCGAGGCCATCGAGGTGCTGCGCGAGTACGGCGTCTCGCAGATGCCGATCGTGAAGCCGGGCGCCGGGCATCCGGACGTCATGGCCGCCGAGGTCGTCGGGTCGGTCGTGGAAAGGGAGCTGCTGGACGCGCTGTTCACCCAGCGGGCCTCGCTCTCCGACCCGCTGGAGAAGCACATGTCCTCGCCGCTGCCGCAGGTCGGCTCCGGTGAGCCGGTCGGCGACCTGATGTCGGTGCTCGGCACCGCGGACGCGGCGATCGTCCTCGTCGAGGGGAAGCCCACCGGGGTCGTCAGCCGTCAGGACCTGCTGGCCTTCCTGGCCAAGGGCGGGAAGTGACGGGGACTTACATCCAGGGGCGAAGGGCGTCAACTGCCGGGAAACCTGCGGTGAACGGTTCCTTCGGGCGCTGAACTTCCGTTTGCCCACCGAATGGACGGACTTCGCGGAAGTGGTACGAGGGCGTCACGTCCGCGCAGCACTCGCTTAACACGCGTCCGGCATATTTGTGGGTGTCGGAAGGGCGGGAGCGGCTCCCCGCCCCACCGGCAACCGAACGGCGTCACGGACCTCCGGAGCGGCTCCCGGACCATCCACAGACGCCACGGACGCGAAGGCCCGGCCTGACCCGGCCCGCGTCCCTCGCGGGGACCGCCGTCGTCCCGCCCCCCGGCAACGGGGGTGCGGCGGTCCCCGCGCATAGCTCTGTCCGGGCTCTGCCCGGCTCTTCCCCGGCCCCGTTGTCGGTGCCGGGTGCGAGGATCACGGTATGGCGCTGCCCCGACCCGACGATCTGACCTCGCTGGTGCTGCGCACCGGATTCGGTGACGACGCGGCCTGGTCCGCGCTGCGCGAAGCGGTCGAAGCCCTCGACGGCGGTCCGCACGCCACCTGGGTCCACGACCCCCGGTTCGACGGCGTGTCCGTCCAGGACCTGATCCCGGCGCTCATGCACGAGGACAACCTCGCCGACGAGGCCGACCAGCTCACCCACCTGTTCCTCGCCGACGAGCGCGGGCTGCTGGCCCTCGACCTCTCCAGCGAGCCCGGACGGACGTTCCGGATACCGAGGGCGTCGTTCCCGGAGATCTCCGCGAACCTGTGCCGTGGCGAGGTGGACTTCGAGGACTACGCGGACTGCGTCGACGCGTCAGGCACGTTCCGCGGGCCGGGGCCGGGGCTGGGGCTGGGGCCTGGGCCGGGGCTCGGGGGCGGGCGAGGTCCGGCTGTCAGTCCTGCCAGGCGTCGTCCTTGGAGGAGTGGCGACGGCGGCCGAACAGGTCGGGGTGGCTGCGGGCGGCCTGTACGACGTTGACGCCGACGATGCCCGCCCAGGAGACGAGCAGCCCCGGCAGGTGCGCGGTGCCCGCGCCGATCGCGGACAGCGGGATCGCCAGCACCAGCGAGACGATGCCGAAGCCGAAGCGCTCGCCCCAGGAGTCGGTGGGCCTCGGCGAGCGCGAGCCGCGGGCCGCGACCATCTGCTGTTCCGCGAACTGCCGCCGCACACGGCGCTCCACCGCGGCGTCGATGCGCTGGTCGACCTTCTCCAGGAACGAGTCCACCAGCGCGGACTCGTACTCCTCGCCCAGTTCCCTGCGGGTCTGCAGGGTGGCGTCGAGTTCCTTCTTCAGGTCTGCGTCCTGCGCGTCCATGGTGGTCTCCCATCCCGTCATGGACACCACGGTAGGCAGCGGCCGCGCTCCCCGCACTGGGGATAGCCCCCGTCTGCGGGTCGGGTTCGCCGGGGAGGCGGTCGCTCAGGCGGAGGTCACTTCTTCGCCGGTCCGTGCTGCTTCGCGTAGGCGTTCGCGACGTCCTCCGGGTCCGGAACCGACCAGGACGGTCACGCCGCCCTCCGGCATGTGGAGGGAGAGATCATGGACTGCTGTCGTGCCGTTGGGGAAGCGCTTGTGGACCGCGTCGAACTGGATCATGAGTTGTCCCTTGCCCGACTGTATAGCGTCATGCAGAGTTCTCCGTAGGTGAATAACTTGTCAACGGTTCGTTGTCAATCCGGCGTAACGGATGACCGTCAGGCAAGATCAAGTGTCCGGATCGAGGGGAGTTTGCGAGCTTATGTCGTCTCGGATGGTGGACGCCTCTCCTGGGGCGGGCTCCTCTCTCGTCGGTCTCGTCGGTCTCGTCGTCCTCGACGGGATCGCTCTCGGCGTCGCGGACGTCGCGCGCCTCGCCGACGGGACCGCCCGACCGGTCCCCGGCACCGACGCGACGATGCGGATGACCGAGGCCTGGGACGCCGCCCGCCAGATCGCCGCCACCGGCCGCGTCTACGGCCGCTCCACCGGCGTCGGCGCCAACCGGAACGAGGACGTGCCCACCGAGGCCGCCGCCGAGCACGGTCTGCGCCTGCTGCGCAGCCACGCCGGCGCCATCGGCGAGGAACTGCCCGCCCGGCAGGTCCGGGCGATGCTCGCCATCCGCGCCAACCAGCTGCTGGCCGGCGGCGCGGGACTGCGGCCCACCGTGGTCACGGCACTGTGCGAGGCGCTGGAGAACGGGGCGCATCCGGCCGTCAACGAGTTCGGCTCGGTGGGCACGGGCGACCTCGCGGCCCTCGCGCAGGTCGGGCTCGCCCTGGTCGGCGAGCATCCCTGGCGCGGGAACGGGGCCCCGCAGCCGCAGCCCCTCGACAACAACGACGCCCTCGCGCTCATCAGCAGCAACGCCCTCACCCTCGGCCAGGCCGCCCTCGCCCTGCACGAACTGCGCGGACTCATCGAGGCCACCCAGGTCGTCGGCGCGCTGTCGCTGCTGGCCGTCGACGGGTCGCACGAGGCGTACGCGGCCCCCGTGCACGCCGCCCGCCCGCACCGCGGCTCCAGCGAGGTCGCCCGCCGCATGCGCGAGCTGATCGGCGCCGAGGACCGGCCCACCCCGCCGCTCGGCCGGATCCAGGACCCCTACGGCTTCCGCTGCCTGCCCCAGATCCACGGCCCCGCGCACGACGCCGCCGACGCCCTGGAGGAGGTGATCGCCATCGAGATCAACGCGGCCGCCGAGAACCCGCTCATCTCCCCCGAGGACATGGCCGCCTACCACCACGGCGGCTTCTACCAGGCTCAACTCGCCCTTGCCCTGGACCACTTCAGGCTGGCCCTGACCCAGGTGGCGCGGCTCTCCACCTCCCGCCTCTCCACCCTCAACGAACCCGCCTACACCCGGCTGCGCCCGTTCCTCGCCGACCCCGAGCCCGCTTCGTCCGGCGTGATGATCCTGGAGTACGCCGCCGCGGCCGCCCTCGGTGACCTGCGCGCCTTCTCCGCGCCCGCCTCCCTCGGCCACGCTGTACTCTCCCGGGGCGTCGAGGAACAGGCGAGCTTCGCCTCGCTCGCCGCCCGGCAGACACTGCGCGCCTGCGCCGCGTACCGTCTCGTCGTCGGCTGCGAACTCGTCGCCGCCGTACGGGCGCTGCGCCAGCGCGAGCTGCGGCCCGAGCCGGGGCTCCCGGCCGGGCAGGCGTGGGAGCTGGCCGAGGCGGTGCTCGACGCGGAACAGGCCGACCGGCCGCTCACCGCCGACGTGAGCGCGGCGGCGGCGCTGCTGGACCGGTTCACGGAGATCTGGAGGGGGAGCGGGGCATGAGCGCGGAGACGGAGACGGGGACGGCCATCGGGAGCGGCGAGGGCGCGCCGGGTCCGGCCGCGGAGGGTTCGGTCGTCGTGGACAGTCCCGCCGCCCGGCTGCAGGCGCTCTTCGAAGGGCACCGGCTGACGCCGACCCAGCGGCGCATCGCGCACAGCATGGTGCGGCGCGCCGCCGACGTGCCGTTCCTGTCCAGCGTGGAACTCGCCGAGCTGGCCGGGGTCAGCCAGCCGTCCGTGACCCGCTTCGCGGTCGCCCTCGGCTTCGACGGCTACCCCGCCCTGCGCAAGCACCTGCGCGAGGTCGCCCCCGCCGAACACGCCGCCGACTCGGCCTCCTACAACGAGTACCAGCAGGCCGTCGAGGCCGAGATCGAGAACCTGAGGCATCTCGCCGAGCTGCTCGCCGACCCCCGGCCGCTGCACCGGGCGGGCCGGATGCTGGCGGCCTCGCGTCCGCTGCCCGTCCTCGGACTGCGCGCCGCCGCCTCCCAGGCCTACGGCTTCGCCTACTTCGCCGCCAAGGTCCATCCGGACGTCCGGCTGCTGAACGAGGGCGGCACGATGATCCAGGACCGGATCGACGCCGCCGTCCGCGCGGGCGCCACCGCCCTGCTCTGCTTCGCGCTGCCCCGGCATCCGCGCGAGGTCGTCGACACCCTCACCTACGCCCGACAGGCCGGGCTGAGCGTGGTGACGGTCGCCGACTCGGCGTTCGCGCCGGTCGCCAAGGTCTCCGACCTGCTGCTGCCGGCCGCCGTCGGCACCGGACTCGCCTTCGACACGGCGTGCGCGCCGATGCTCCTCGGACGGGTGCTGCTGGAGGCGATGTGCGACGACCTGCCCGACGCGCAGGCCCGCCTGGAGGAGTTCGACGCCCGGGCGGCGGCGCGGGGGCTGTTCGTGGAGTAGGGCCGTGCGTGGAGTAGGCCCGCTCGGGAAACAGACTCGCGTGCTCTCAGACTCGTCTCACCTTCGCTCACTAGTCTGAACGGCCAGGAAACTTGTGCCGGACTGATCGGGAGGCGGACGTGGCACGCGGAGGGCAGGGGCTGGCTCGGGTGGCCGTCGTCGTACGGGCCGGGGCCGCGCCGTTGTGGTGGTGCGGGGTGTTCGCGGCGGGGGTCGGGGTTCTGGTGCCCGGCCTCACGGGGCGGCGGATCGGGGTGCTGGCCGGGGCCGCGCTGTTCATCGTGGCCGGCGCGGTGGCGGCGACGCGCGGGCGCCGTCGGCTCAGGGAACTCGGCCGGGGCGCCGCCCGGGCGGGCAAGCACGATGTGCTCCAGGACCGGGCGGTGACCGTCCGAGGCTGGCGGCGCGGCCACCGCTGGTGGCTGCTGCTCGCCTTCGTGGTCGCGCTGGGCAGTTCCTTCGCGGTGCCCGCGGCCGCCGGCCTGCTGCTCGCCGGCTGGGGGACCGGGCTGCGGCTCAAGGCCGCCTGGCTCGGCCGGCGCGAGCGGGAGGACGAGGCGCTGCTGTGGGTGCGCGTCGACTGGCTCGACCGGCGCGGCGGACGTCCGGCCGGGAAGACCGTCAAGGCGTACCGCAGCACCGGCATCGCGGCGGGCGACGCGGCCCCGGGCGGGGCCCGCCGCCGCACCGCGGCGCTGGTGTAGCTGCACCTACACCTCCAGATCCTCCTCGATCTTCTTCAGCTGGTGGCGGGCCATCGCCAGGTTGGCCCGCTTGGCGTCCAGGACCAGGTAGAGGAAGAGCCCGTTGCCGCCGCGGCCGCTGATCAGGCGGAGCAGGTGGTACTGGTCGGAGAGCGTGATCAGGATGTCCTCGATCTGGGCCTTGAGCCCGAGGTGCTCCATGGTGCGCATCTTGGCGCGCACCACGTCGGTGTTGCCGGCGGCGGCGACGTTGAGGTCGAACCCCTTGCTGCCGCCCAGCGTGCCCAGCGCCATGCCGCTGGTGTAGTCGACGAGCGCGACTCCGGTCGCGCCCTCGATGGAGGCGAGACACTCTTTCAGGGTGGTTTCGGTGTTGGCCATGCTGTGCTCCTCGGTTCCTCTCAACTTTCCGTGGTGGTGCGCGCGTTGGTGGTGGCTGGGCCGCGCGCCGATCTGGTCCGTACGGTGGGGGTCTTGGCAGGCGTGCGCACCGGCGCCTTCGCGGGGGTCTTCGGCGGCGTCTTGTCCTGCGTCGTGGCCGGTGTCCTGGCCTGGGCCTTGGTGGAGGCGGCGCGCGCCTCCCGGGCCTTCGCCTCCTGTGCGTCGACGAGCTCCCCGATGCGTGTGGCGGCCCGGCGGCCCTCCAGGTGCAGCCGGCCGACGTTGACGCGGTCCTGCGCGAGCAGGGTCAGCACGGCGCTCTCGCCGGCCGCGTACGTGGCGACGTAGCCGTACCGGCCGCGCACCAGCAGCTCGCGGAACTCGCCCTGGCCGGTCGTGTCCGCCATCCGCACCGCGACGCCGAGGGCGGCGGCGGTCAGCGCGGCCACCACCTCCGGCTCCACGCCGGGGGTGTCGTGGGCGAGGACGAGACCGTCCACGCCGGCCGTGAGCGCGCCGGTGAGCTGGGGCACCCGGGCCCGCAGTCTTCGGAGTTCGTCGAGTATCTCGGGCGCGGAAGCCATCAGCTCGCTCCTCTCGGCCCGCGGTCGTTGCCGTTCAAAGGGCCTCCAGCGCATCCCTGAGCCTCTTCAGCAGGGTGATGTCGGGGTCGTTGACGCGGGGCAGGGTGATGCCCGGCGGGGGGGCGGGGGTGGGAGGTGTGGGGGATGCGGGGAGCCCCGGGGCATCCGGGGCTCCCGGTCGCCCATGGCGGGGAGGGGACGGGGACGGGGGTGCGGTCGAGGGGTCGTGGTGCGGGCGTGGGGGCGGGAAGAGAGCGGTGAGCAGGCCGGCCGCGGCGAGGCGCCGGACGTCCACCAGGGTGTGGAAGGCCTGCCGGCCCAGCTCGCGGGCGATGTCGGACGCGGTGCGCACGCCGTCCGCCAGGGCCAGCACGGCGCTCTGCCGGGCGGTCGGCGCGGGCGCGGCGACGGTCTCGGCCCGGCGCAGCGGCGCCCCGTCGGTCAACGGGTCCGGCCACAGCCGGTGCAGCAGCTCGCGTCGGCGCAGCGTCTCGCGCTCGACGGCGTCGACCGGGATCGGTCTGAGCGCGCCGAGCCAGTGCCCGGCGCCGTATCGGAAGTGGCCCGGGGTGCTGCTGGGGGCGAGCGCGAAGTAGGCCGCGTCGTACACCGCCTCCAGGTGGCACAGTTCCAGCGCGCCGCGCGGGAGCCGGCCGGCGTCGAGCAGCAGACGGGCGACGCCGTAGTCCTCGTCGGCCCGGTCCACGGCGTCCTGCCAGACGGCGGGGGAGAGGGTGCCGTGGGACAGCAGCAGCACGTCGAGGCCGGGGGCGAGCGGGCTCTCGGCGTGCACCACGCGGCCTTCGGCGAGGTAGAGCGAGCCGCGCTCGCGCTCCAGGACGCCGGTCGCCCGCTCGGCGGCGAGCCGGGTCAGCATGGGCGACAGCCCGCCGCCGTCCCGGGCCCCCGACTTCTCCCGTACCGGCAGCCGGGGCGGCGGGGTCGTGCCCGGCGGAGTCGTTCTCACCGCGGTCACCCGAGCACCAGCCGTCCGGCCATCTCGCCCAGCCGGATCCGGGCCAGCGCGAGGTTGCCGTCCGCCCGGCCCAGCCACACATGGAGGAAGACGCTGCTGTCGAAGGAGGTCGGCACGAAGCGCAGCACGTGGTAGCTGTCCCGGTTGCTGATGATCAGATCCTCGACCGGAGGATCGACGATCCCCGTCCCGCCGGCCCCGCCCGTTCCCTCCGGGCCGTCGACGCCGTCGTGGCCGGCGTAGCCCTCCGGGGTGAAGGCGCGCTGTTCCGATGTGAGCCGGGCGACCTCCGCGGCCTCGGCGGCGGCCGCCTCGTGGTCGCCGCCGGGGAACTCCCCGACCGCGCCCAGGGCGAGCCCGCTGGTCCAGTCGACCAACGCGGCGCCCCGGGCGCCGGGCAGCCGCATGGCCTCCAGTAAGCACTCGTCGATTCCGGGCACCGTTGGCTCCCCTCCCGCCTGCGGTTCGGCTGAGTGATGAAGACGCTACGCAACGTATGCGCGATGGGTGAGTCTTCTGGCATTTTCCAGCGGAACATGCGCGGCGATGACTAGGGTGGGTCGGCTGTCCACGTTTCGGGCCGGTGTCGACGTCCCTGACGCCCCGTGTGCCCCTTGAGCTCCCTTGAACACCGTGCCCACCGGCGTGCGTCAACGGCGTGTGCGGCGTGCCGGGGTGGTGGCGGTGGCGGCGTGCGCCCCGCTGTGCCCCCTGGCGCCTTCTTCGCATCCGGTGTCGCGACTTGGCGTCTCCATGTATTGACTAGCTATATTCAGGCAGTCAGGATGTGAATAAGGAAAGCAACAATCCGGCCAGGAGGCAGACCATGTCAGGACCCCGCCCCGTACGAGCGCCCCGCGGTACGGAACTGAGCGCCCTGGGATGGCAGCAGGAAGCCGCCCTGCGGATGCTGCAGAACAACCTGGACCCCGAGGTCGCCGAACACCCCGACAAGCTCGTCGTCTACGGCGGCACCGGCAAGGCGGCCCGGGACTGGCGCTCCTTCGACGCGATGGTCCGCACGCTGCGGACGCTGAAGCAGGACGAGACGATGCTCGTCCAGTCCGGCCGCCCGGTCGGCGTCATGCAGACCCACGAGTGGGCCCCGCGGGTCCTCATCGCCAACTCCAACCTCGTCGGCGACTGGGCCAACTGGGAGGAGTTCCGCCGCCTGGAGGCCCTCGGCCTCACCATGTACGGCCAGATGACCGCCGGCTCCTGGATCTACATCGGCACCCAGGGCATCCTCCAGGGCACCTACGAGACCTTCGCCGCCGTCGCCGCGAAGAAGTTCGACGGCACCCTCGCCGGGACGATCACCCTCACCGCCGGCCTCGGCGGCATGGGCGGCGCCCAACCGCTCGCCGTGACGATGAACGACGGCGTCGCGATCTGCATCGACGTCGACCCGCGTGCCATCGAACGCCGCATCGAGCACCGCTACCTGGACGTGCGGGCCGACTCCCTGGAGCACGCCCTCCAGCTCGCCGTCGAGGCCCGCGACCAGCGCAAGCCGCTCTCCATCGGCCTGTTGGGCAACGCCGCGGAGCTGCTGCCCCGCATGCTCGCCGAGGGCGCGCCCATCGACATCGTCACCGACCAGACCTCGGCGCACGACCCGCTGTCGTACCTGCCCGTCGGCGTCGAGTTCGACGACATGGCGGACGCGGCGGCCAAGGACCCGGCGGGCTTCACGACCCGCTCCCGCGCGTCCATGGCGAAGCACGTCGAGGCCATGGTCGGCTTCATGGACGCGGGCGCCGAGGTCTTCGACTACGGCAACTCCATCCGCGGCGAGGCCCAGCTCGCGGGCTACGACCGCGCGTTCGCCTTCCCCGGCTTCGTCCCCGCCTACATCCGCCCCCTCTTCTGCGAGGGCAAGGGCCCCTTCCGCTGGGCGGCCCTGTCCGGCGAGGCGTCCGACATCCACAAGACGGACCGCGAGCTCCTGAAGCTGTTCCCGGAGAACGAGTCGCTGCACCGCTGGATCAAGATGGCCGGCGAGCGCGTCCACTTCCAGGGCCTGCCGGCCCGCATCTGCTGGCTGGGCCAGGGCGAGCGCGACAAGGCGGGCGCCCTCTTCAACGACATGGTCGCCGACGGCACGCTCGCCGCGCCGCTCGCGATCGGCCGCGACCACCTCGACTGCGGCTCCGTCGCCTCCCCGTACCGCGAGACGGAGGCCATGCTCGACGGCTCCGACGCGATCGCCGACTGGCCGCTCCTCAACGCCATGGTGAACGTCGCCTCCGGCGCGTCCTGGGTCTCCATCCACCACGGCGGCGGCGTCGGCATGGGCCGCTCCATCCACGCGGGCCAGGTCTCGGTCGCCGACGGCACGAAGCTCGCGGGCGAGAAGATCCGCCGCGTCCTGACGAACGACCCCGGGATGGGCGTGATCCGGCACGTGGACGCCGGCTACGACATCGCGGAGCGCGTCGCGGACGAGAAGGGCGTGCGCGTCCCCATGCGCGAGGGTGACGACGCGTGAGCTTCCACAGCATGTGGGCGGAGCTGCTGCCGGTCGGCCGCAGCTCCGCCTCCGGCGGCTACCGGCGCTACGCCTGGACCGGGGCCGACGCCGACTGCCGCGCCTGGTTCAAGGGGCAGGCCGAGGCGCGCGGGCTGGCCTACGAGGTCGACCGCAACGGCAACCAGTGGGCCTGGCTCGGGGATCCGACGGCCGGGGACGCGGTCGTCACCGGATCGCATCTCGACTCGGTGCCCGACGGCGGCGCCTTCGACGGCCCGCTCGGCGTGGTGTCCTCCTTCGCCGCCCTCGACGAACTGCGCGCCCGGCAGGCCGAGTTCACCAGGCCGCTGGCCCTCGTCAACTTCGGCGACGAGGAGGGCGCCCGGTTCGGGCTCGCCTGCGTGGGCTCCCGGCTCACCGCCGGACAGCTCACCGTGGAGCAGGCCCACAAGCTCACCGACGGCGACGGGGTCACCCTCCCGCGGGCCATGGAAGCCGCCGGGTTCGACCCCGACGCCATCGGCCCGGACCCGGAGCGGCTCGCCCGCATCGGCGCCTTCGTCGAACTCCACGTGGAGCAGGGGCGGGCGCTGGACCTGTCCGGCGACCAGGTCGGCATCGCCAGCGCCATCTGGCCGCACGGGCGCTGGCGTTTCGACTTCCGGGGCGAGGCCAACCACGCCGGCACCACCCGCCTCGTGGACCGGCGCGACCCGATGCTGCCGTACGCCGAGACCGTGCTCGCCGCCCGGCGTGAGGCCCGGCTCGCGGGCGCCGTCGCCACCTTCGGCAAGATCTCCGTCGAGCCGAACGGCGTCAACGCCATCCCCTCCCTGGTGCGCGGCTGGCTCGACTCCCGGGCCGCCGACCAGGCCACCCTCGACGCCGTCGTCGGCGGTGTGGAGGACGCGGCGCGCGACTACGCCGAGGCGCACGGCATCGACCTGGACATCGTCCGTGAGTCGTTCACGCCGGTCGTCGAGTTCGATCACGCGCTGCGCGACGAACTCGCCCGTATCCTCGGCAGGGAGCGGGAGCCCGAGCTGAAGATCCCCGTCCTCGGCACCGGCGCCGGACACGACGCCGGCATCCTCTCCGGGGACATCCCCACCACCATGCTGTTCGTGCGCAACCCCACCGGTGTGTCGCACTCCCCGGCCGAGTTCGCCGCCGAGGACGACTGCGTGGCCGGTGTGCGCGCGCTCGCCGACGTACTGGAAGGACTGGCCTGCAGGTGACCTCCACGCAGCGGACACGGACGTACTGGCTGGAGCACGCCTGGCTCGACACCAACGTCGAGCCGGGCGTCGCCCTCGAGGTGACGGACGGCCGCATCACCGCCGTCCGGACGGGCGTCGACTCCCCGCCGCCCGGCGCCGAGCCGCTGCGCGGCCTCACCCTCCCGGGGCTGGCGAACGCGCACTCGCACGCCTTCCACCGCGCCCTGCGCGGCACCGTCCAGGTCGGCTCCGGCACCTTCTGGACCTGGCGCGAGATCATGTACGCGATCGCCGACCGGCTGACCCCGGAGACCTACCACCAGCTGGCCCGCGCGGTGTACGCGGAGATGGCGCTGGCCGGGATCACGGCCGTCGGCGAGTTCCACTACCTGCACCACGCCCACGGCGGCACCCCGTACGCCGACCCCAACGCCATGGGCGAGGCACTGATCGAGGCCGCCGCCGACGCCGGCATCCGCATCACCCTCCTCGACACCGCCTACCTGTCCTCCGGCTTCGGGCAGCCCCCCAACGCCCACCAGCTCCGCTTCTCCGACGGAGACGCGGACGCCTGGGCCGAACGCTGTTCACTTCTCAAGGAACGGGATCACGCGAGGATCGGGGCGGCGATCCACTCCGTACGCGCCGTGCCCGCCGAGCAGTTGGAGACGGTGGCGCGCTGGGCCGAGGAGCGCCGGGCGCCGCTGCATGTGCACCTGTCGGAGCAGACCGCGGAGAACGACGCCTGCCGTCAGGCCCACGGGCGCACGCCCACCCGGCTCCTCGCCGACCACGGCGTCCTCGGCCCGCGCACCACGGGTGTCCACAACACGCACCTCACCGACGAGGACATCGCCCTCCTCGGCCGCTCCGGCACCGGCACCTGCATGTGCCCGACGACCGAACGGGACCTCGCCGACGGCATCGGCCCGGCCGTCGCCCTCCAGGCCGCGGGCTCACCGCTCTCCCTCGGCTCCGACAGCCACGCCGTCATCGACCTGCTCGAAGAGGCACGCGCGATGGAGCTGAACGAGCGGCTGCGCACCCGCACCCGGGGTCACTGGACGGCGGCCGCCCTGCTGCGCGCCGCCTCCGCCGACGGCCACGCGGCCCTCGGCAACCCGGACGCGGGCGACCTGGAGGCCGGCGCGGTCGCCGACTTCACGACGATCGCCCTCGACTCGGTCAGGACAGCGGGCCCGCTGCCCCGGCTCGGCGCCGAGACGGCCGTATTCGCGGCGACCGCGGCGGACGTACGGCACACGATCGTCGCCGGACGGCACGTCGTGCGCGACGGGGCGCACACGCTCGTCCCGGATGTGCCGCAGGCTCTGGCGCGGGCCGTCGCGGCCCTGCACAGCTGATCACCGTTTCCCGCCCGGCCACCCACGAGGACACCATGAGCAGCACCGGCACGACGACCGTCATCACCAACATCGCCACGCTGGTCACCAACGACCCCTCCCTCGGTGACGGATCCCCGCTCGGACTGATCCACGACGCGGCCGTCGTCATCGACGGCGACCGCGTCGCGTGGACCGGTGAATCAAGCAAAGCACCCGCCACTGACAATCGGGTCGACGCCGGCCGCCGGGCCGTCCTCCCGGGCTTCGTCGACTCCCACTCCCACCTCGTCTTCGCGGGCGACCGCACGGAGGAGTTCAACGCGAGGATGTCCGGCCGCGCCTACACCGCGGGCGGCATCCGGACGACGGTGGCGGCGACGCGCGCCGCGAGCGACGAGGAACTCGAGGCGAACGTCGTCCGTTTCCTCGCCGAGGCGCTCCGCCAGGGCACCACCACCTTCGAGACGAAGTCCGGCTACGGCCTGACGGTCGCCGACGAGGCCCGCGCCCTGCGCCTCGCCGCGAAGCACACCGACGAGGTCACCTACCTCGGCGCGCACATCGTCCCGCCCGACCACGCCGACGACCCGGCCGGATACGTCGCCCTGGTCACCGGCGAGATGCTCGACGCCTGCGCCCCGCACGCCCGCTGGATCGACGTCTTCTGCGAGAAGGGCGCGTTCGACGGCGACCAGGCCCGAGCGATCCTGACGGCCGGCAAGGCGAAGGGCCTGCACCCCCGCATTCACGCCAACCAGCTCTCCTACGGCCCCGGCGTGCAGTTGGCCGTCGAACTGGACGCGGCCAGCGCCGACCACTGCACCCACCTCACGGACGCGGACGTCGACGCGCTGGCGAGCGGCGCGACGGTCGCGACGCTCCTCCCCGGCGCGGAGTTCTCCACGCGGGCGCAGTGGCCGAACGCCCGCCGCCTGCTGGACGCGGGCGTCACCGTCGCCCTCTCCACGGACTGCAACCCGGGCTCGTCCTTCACGTCGTCCGTGCCGTTCTGCGTCGCGCTCGCGGTGCGGGACATGGGGATGACCCCGGACGAGGCGGTGTGGTCGGCGACGGCGGGCGGCGCGGCGGCCCTGCGCCGCACGGACGTGGGCCGGGTGACCCCCGGCGCCTACGCCGACCTGACCCTCCTCGACGCCCCCAGCCACGTCCACCTGGCCTACCGCCCGGGCGTACCGCTCGTCTCGGGCGTGTGGAAGCGCGGCCGACGCGTCGTCTGAGCGGCCCCGGCCGCGCCCCCGGCCCCGGCCGCGCCCCCGGCCCC
>NZ_JBFAKW010000117.1:0-30197 GCF_040655955.1 Streptomyces sp. NPDC050263
AGTACGTCCAGTACGAGGACTTCCGGCCGGCACGCCGAGAGCACGCACCGGACGCCGCTCCTTGACGGGCAAACGTTGCCTGCCGCGGCACTAGCGTCTGATCATGCGTCTTCGTGTCGTCACCGCGGTGGTCACCGCCGTCGTCTGTGTGTCGCTGCCGCTGCTCGGGGCGGCTCCGGGCGGCGCGGCGCCGCCGCTCGCGCCGTTGCCCGTGCGGATGGCGGACACGGGGGGCGGCACACAGCTGATCACCGCCGTGGCCCCGAACGCCGGTGCCACGACGGGCCTGCTCGCCTGGTGGGACCTGCGGGGCGGGCGGTGGGTACGGGCCGGTTCCGCGCCGGCCCGGTTCGGCGCGAACGGGCTGGTCGAGAAAGACGCGCGCCGGCAGGGCACCGACACGACGCCGACGGGCCTGTACGGGCTCCCGTTCGCCTTCGGCATCGAGGCGGCGCCGCGCGGGACGACGTATCCGTACCGTCCCGTGGGCCGGGACTCCTGGTGGTGTCAGGACAACGGCTCCCGCGCCTACAACCGGTGGACCGAGCCGCGGCCGGCCGACTGCCGTGCCGCCGAGTCCGAGCACCTGGTCGCCTACCGGACGCAGTACGCGTACGCCCTGGTCATCGGGTTCAACTACGGTCGGCCGGTGCACGGCCGCGGCGCGGGCATCTTCCTGCATGTCGACGGCCGTGGGGCGACGGCCGGCTGTGTGTCGGTGCCGGTGGACGCGATGCGCCGGATGCTGCGCTGGGCCCGGCCGCGGGAGCGCCCGCACATCGCGATCGGCACCGCCGACGGGCCGACGGCGATCACCCGGTACTGACCGGTAGGGAATCGGCCGGCGCCGGATCGACCGGTACCGGGACTGCGCACCACTGTGGTCACAACGGCTGAACACTCCGCGACTGCGGCCCGTATCTGAGGGCCAAGGGTCCGTACCCACGGAGGAACAGTGACCACGACGATCGCCGGCGGCCGTGCCGCCCGCCGCCAGACGATGCGCCGCATCCGTCCGCGCCGCTCCCCGGCCGTTCCGCTGCTGCTCGCCGTCTGGGCGGGCGCCGCGGGCGTGCTGTGGTTGTGGTGGAGCAACACGCCGAACATCGCGGACACCGACAGCAAGATCCTCAACGCGGGACGGATCACCGGCCTGCTCGCCGGGTACCTCATGGCGCTCGTCGTGCTGCAGATGGCGCGGGTGCCGGCGCTGGAGCGCCGGGTGGGCTCGGACCGGGTCGCCCGCTGGCACGCGATGAGCGGCCGGTACACGCTCTGCCTGACCTTCGCGCACGTGTTCCTCATCATGTGGGGGTACGCGCTGCAGGCCGGCAAGTCGCTCGGCGACATCGTCCAGCAGACGATCGACTCCATCAACCAGCTGCCCGACATGGGCAAGGCGGCCATCGGCACCGGCCTGCTGGTGCTCATCGGCCTGGTGTCGATCGGCCCCGTGCGCAAGCTGATGCCGTACGACACCTGGTACCACATCCATCTGATGACGTACGCGGCCGTGTTCCTGACGTTCTGGCACCAGATCACCACCGGCAACGACTTCGCCATCGAGCCCGTCGCCAAGACCGTCTGGTACGTGCTGTACGGATCGGTCACCGCGCTGGTCGTCTGGTACCGCATCATCACCCCGGTCCGGCTGAACCTGCGGCACCGTATGCACGTCGAGGCGGTCATCGAGGAGGCGCCGGGCATCGTGTCGGTGCTGATCGGCGGGCGCAAGCTGCACCGGATGGGCGCGGAGGCCGGGCAGTTCTTCCGGTGGCGGTTCCTCGCGCCGGGGATGCGGTTCAGCTCCCACCCGTACTCGCTGTCGGCGGCCCCGCGTCCGGACCTGCTGCGGATCACCGTCAAGGCGATCGGCGACCACAGCGCGGCGCTGCGCGAACTGTCGCCCGGCACGCGCGTGTGGGCCGAGGGCCCCTACGGTGCGATGACCGCGTCCCGGCGCAGCCGCGGCAAGGTGCTGCTGGTGGCCGGCGGGGTCGGCATCACGCCGATGCGGGCGCTGTTCGAGACGCTGCCGGGCGCGGCCGGTGACATCACCCTCCTCTACCGGGCCAACAGCACCCAGGACCTGGCGCTGTGGGACGAGCTGGCGAAGATCGCCGACGAGCGCGGGGCGCGGCTGATGTACGCGGTCAACAGCCCCGACGGGGAGCGCCCCGACATCTCGGCGGAGTCCCTCCAGCGCAAGATCCCCGACATCGACAGCCACGACGTCTTCATGTGCGGGCCGAACGGCTTCGCGCAGGGCGTGTTCGAGGCACTGCGCGGCGCCGGGGTCCCGGCCCGCCGTATCCATCACGAGTCGTTCGAGATGTGAGCGACGGGAAATCCGCACGACCCTCGGCCTTCAACCTGAATCAGGAGCTCAGAAAGAGATGAGGAAGAGCCACCCTCTTCGGCGCGTCGTGCTGGCCACTGCCGCCACCGTGTCCGGGATCGTGCTGCTGCTGTCGCTCAAGCCGTCGTCCGACCCGGGCAGCACCCAGACGGCGGGCGCGGGCGCGTCGGCCCAGGAAGCCGCCCAGGGCGGAACCGGGGCGACCGTCACGGGCACGATGACCGGCGACGCGGTCCAGACGCAGTACGGCAACGTGCAGGTACGCATCACCGTCGTCGAAAACAAGATCACCAAGGCGGAGGCCGTCCAGGCCCCCAAGGGCGGCACCAGCGACCAGAAGACCGCGGACGCCGTTCCCAAGCTCAACGCCGCGGTGGTCGCCACGCAGAGCCCGAACATCGACACGGTCTCCGGGGCGACGTACACCAGCGAGGCCTACAAGAAGTCCCTCCAGTCGGCCATCGACAAGGCGAACGCGAGCGCCGGATCCTCCCAGGGGTCCGGCAGCGCGCAGGCCGCCGGCGCCTTCACCGGCGACGCGGTCGAGACGCAGTACGGCAACGTGCAGGTCCGGATCACCGTCGCCGGCGGGAAGATCACCAAGTCGGAGGCGGTCCAGGCGCCCAAGGGCGGCACCAGCGACCAGAAGACCGCGGACTCCGTCCCGAAGCTCAACGCGGCGGCGGTCGCCGCGGGCACCGCGGACATCGACTCCGTGTCCGGCGCGACCTACACCAGCGAGGGCTACAAGAAGTCCCTCCAGTCGGCGCTGGACAAGGCGAAGGCGGCCTCGGGTTCGGCGGCGGGCTCCTCTGGCTCTTCCGGCTCCGACGCGGGTGCCGCGCAGGCCAAGACCGTCACCGGCGAGGTCCAGCAGACGCAGTACGGGCCGGTCCAGGTCCGGATCACCGTGGCCAACGGCAAGATCACGAAGGCGGAGGCGGTCCAGGCGCCCTCGGGCGGGACCAGCTCCCAGAAGACCGAGCTCTCCGTCCCCAAGCTCAACGCGGCGGCCGTCGCGGCCGGCAGCGCGGACATCGACTCCGTGTCCGGGGCGACCTACACCAGCGACGGCTACAAGAAGTCTCTTCAGTCGGCGCTGGACCAGGCCGGTGGCTGAGACCGTGGCCGAGTCGGCGGCGGCTCCCGCCGTGGTGCGTCACGCGGAAGAGGTCATGGGGACCGTCTTCTCCTTCGACGTCCGCGGCGGGGAGGCCGAGGCGGTACGGACCGCGCTGGACGAGGCGATCGCCTCACTGCACCGGGTCAACGAGGTGTTCAGCACCTACCGCGACGACAGCCAGGTCTCCCGGCTGATGCGCGGTGAGCTGACCGTCGAGGAGTGCGACCCCGAGGTGGCCCAGGTGCTGGACCTGGGCGCCGAGGCGGAGCGGATGAGCGACGGCTGGTTCAGCATGCGCTACCAGGGCCGCCTCGACCCCACCGGCATCGTGAAGGGCTGGGCCGCCGAGCGCGCGGCCCGGCTGATCGCGGCGGCCGGTGTGAGCGGGGTGAGCGTCAACGGCGGCGGGGACGTGCAGTTGCTGGGCGTCCCCGGGCCCGAGCGGCCGTGGCGGGTCGGCGTGTCGGACCCGCTGCGGCCGGGCGGCCTGGCCGCGGTGGTCTCGGCGGCGGGCGCGGACGAACTGGCGGTCGCCACCTCGGGGACGGCGGAACGGGGCACCCATATCGTCGACCCCCGCACGGGCCGGCCCGCGGTGACCGACCTCGTCGCCGTGACGGTGGTCGCTCCCCGCCTGACCTGGGCGGACTGCTGGGCCACGGCCGCCTTCGCGATGGGTTCCCGAGAGGCCCTCGCCTGGCTGGAGTCCCTGCCGGACGTGGAGGCCCTCCTCATCACAGCGGGCGACGAGGTCCGCTGCACCGGGGGGTTGGCGGGACGGCTGGGCTGAGCGGGACGGCTGGGCTGAGCGGGACGGCTGGGCAGCGCAGGGTGGCCGCGCCCTCTGAGGGGCGCGGGGCGGTTCTCATATGCGGCTCCGCCGCGTGGGCGCGACCAGCCCCCGCCACCCGCGCCCTCAAGACAGCCCCGGTCGGCGCAGCGCTCAGTGGCCGTTCTGGGCCAACCGCAGCAGATGTTCCGCGAGGGCCTGCCCGCCCGTGGCCTCCCGGCTGATCAGCAGCAACGTGTCGTCGCCCGCGATCGTCCCGAGAATGTCGTGCAGCTCCGCCTGGTCGATCGCCGACGCGAGAAACTGCGCCGCCCCCGGCGGAGTACGCAGCACCACGAGATTCGCGGACGCCTCCGCGGAGATCAGCAGCTCCTGCGACAGCCGCCGCATCCGCTCCTCCTTCGCCGACTCCCCGAGCGGCGCCCGAGGGGTCCGGAAACCCCCCTCGCTGGGCACCGCGTAGATCAGGTCGCCGTCGGTGTTGCGGATCTTCACCGCGTTCAGCTCGTCCAGGTCCCGCGACAGCGTCGCCTGGGTGACGCTCAGCCCGTCGTCGGCCAGCAGCTTCGCCAACTGGCTCTGCGAGCGCACCGGTTGGCGGTTGAGGATGTCCACGATCCGGCGGTGACGCGCGGTGCGGGTCTGGGGCACGGCCGGTCCGCCGGCCCCCGGCTGCTCATGGTCCTGCGCCTGACTCATCGTCGTCTCATTCCCCGGATCCGGCCCCGCTGGCTGCGTCGAGGATGCCGGGCAGCGCCTCGAGGAACGCCTCCACCTCGTCGTCGCCGAGGTTCAGCGGCGGCATCAGCCGGACGACGTCGGGGGCGGGCGCGTTCACCAGGAATCCGGCCTCCTGAGCCGCCTGCCGCACCTGCGGTGCGAGGGGCTCGGTGAGCACGATACCCAGGAGGAGCCCGGCTCCCCGGACATAATCGATCAACGGGTGGCCCGCATCCTGGATTCCGTCCCGCAACTTCTCGCTCTGCCGCTTGACGTTCTCCAGCAACCCCTCGTTCTCGATGGCGTCGAGCACGGCGAGTCCGGCGGCGCAGGCTACGGGGTTGCCGCCGAAGGTCGTCCCGTGGTGGCCGGGCTGCATCAGCTCGGCGGCCCGTCCGAAGGCGACGGTCGCGCCCAGCGGCAGCCCGCCGCCGAGGCCCTTCGCGAGCGTCACGACGTCCGGCAGCACGCCCTCGTGGGCCTGGTACTCGAACCAGTGCCCGGTGCGGCCGATGCCGGTCTGCACCTCGTCGAGGACGAGCAGCGCGCCGGTCGCGGCGGTGATCGCGCGGGCGGCCTTGAGATAGCCGGCGGGCGGCACGACGACGCCGAGCTCGCCCTGGATCGGCTCCAGGATGACGAGCGCGGTCTCCTCGGTGACGGCGGCGGCCAGCGCCTGCGCGTCGCCGAACGGCACATGGGTGACATCGCCGGGCAGCGGCAGGAACGGGTCGCGCTTGCCGGGCTGGCCGGTGAGCGCGAGGGCCCCCATGGTCCGGCCGTGGAAGGCGCCCTCGGTGGCGACGACGTGGGTCCGCCCGGTCAGCCGGCCGATCTTGAAGGCGGCCTCGTTGGCCTCGGCGCCCGAGTTGCAGAAGAAGACCCTGCCGTCCCGGCCGAAGAGCTGGAGCAGCCGTTCGGCGAGCGTCACGGTCGGCTCGGACATGAAGAAGTTGGAGATGTGGCCGAGGGAGCCGATCTGCCGGCTCACGGCCTCGACGACGGCCGGGTGGGCGTGGCCGAGCGCGTTGACCGCGATGCCGCCGACGAAGTCGAGGTACTCGTTGCCCTCGGCGTCCCGGACCCGGGTGCCCGCGCCGTGCACCAGGGGCAGCAGCGGGGTGCCGTAGTTGTTCATGAGCGCGCCCTGCCACCGCTGGGCGAACTCCTGATTGGCGGTCATACGGCATCCCCCTGTTGCTCGTCGGCCACGACCATCGTGCCGATGCCTTCGTCGGTGAAGATCTCCAGCAGGATCGAGTGCTGGACCCGCCCGTCGATGACGCGGGCGGTGGTCACGCCGCCTCGCACGGCGTGCAGACAGCCCTCCATCTTGGGGACCATGCCCGAGCTCAAGTCCGGCAGCAGCTTCTCCAGCTGGGAAGCGGTGAGGCGGCTGATCACCTCGTCGGAGTCGGGCCAGTCCTCGTAGAGGCCCTCGACGTCCGTGAGGACCATGAGAGTCTCGGCGCCGAGGGCGGCGGCGAGTGCCGCGGCCGCCGTGTCGGCGTTGACGTTGTAGACGTGGCCGTCTTCCTGGGAGCGGGCGATCGAGGAGACGACCGGGATGCGGCCGTCGGCGAGCAGTGCCTCGATGGCGCCGGTGTCGATCGCGGTGATCTCGCCGACCCGCCCGATGTCGACCAACTCGCCGTCGATCTCGGGCTGGTGCTTGGTGGCGGTGATGGTGTGCGCGTCCTCGCCGGTGAGTCCGACGGCGAGCGGCCCGTGCTGGTTGAGCAGCCCGACGAGTTCGCGCTGCACCTGCCCGGCGAGCACCATCCGGACGACGTCCATGGCGTCCTCGGTGGTGACGCGCAGGCCGGCCTTGAACTCGCTGACGATGCCGGCCTGCTCGAGCGCTGCGCTGATCTGCGGGCCGCCGCCGTGCACGACGACGGGCTTGAGCCCGGCGTGGTGCAGGAAGACGACGTCCTGGGCGAAGGCGGCCTTCAGGTCCTCGTCGATCATGGCGTTGCCGCCGAACTTGATGACGACCGTCTTGCCGTTGTGCCGGGTCAGCCAGGGCAGCGCCTCGATGAGGATCTGGGCCTTGGGCAGGGCGGTGTGCTTGCGGGTAGTGCTCATGACGAATACGCGCTGTTCTCGTGGACGTAGTCCGCGGTGAGATCGTTGGTCCAGATGGTGGCCGTCTCCGTGCCTGCGGCCAGGTCGGCGACGATGTGGACCTCGCGGTAGCGCATGTCGACCTTGTCGCGGTCCTCGCCGACCCCGCCGTTCTTGCAGACCCAGACGCCGTTGATGGCGACGTTGAGCCGGTCCGGCTCGAAGGCGGCGGAGGTGGTGCCGATCGCGGAGAGGACGCGGCCCCAGTTGGGGTCCTCGCCGTGGATCGCGCACTTGAGCAGGTTGTTGCGGGCGATGGAGCGGCCCACCTCGACGGCGTCGTCCTCGCTCGCGGCGTTGACGACCTCGACCTTGATGTCCTTGCTGGCGCCCTCGGCGTCCCGGATCAACTGCTGGCCCAGGTCCTCGCAGACGGTCCGTACGGCCTCGGCGAACTCGGCGTACTCCGGGGTGACCCCGGCGGCGCCGGAGGCGAGCAGCAGCACGGTGTCGTTGGTGGACATGCAGCCGTCGGAGTCGACGCGGTCGAAGGTCGTCCGGGTCGCGGCCCGCAGCGCCTTGTCCAGCAGGTCGGACTCGACGTCCGCGTCGGTGGTGAGGACGACCAGCATGGTGGCGAGGCCCGGGGCGAGCATGCCCGCGCCCTTGGCCATTCCGCCGACGGTCCAGCCGTCCTCGGCGACGACGGACGTCTTGTGGACGGAGTCGGTGGTCTTGATGGCGATGGCGGCCTTCTCACCGCCGTGCGCGCTCAGGGCAGCGGCGGCGGTCTCGACGCCCGGGAGCAGCTTGTCCATCGGGAGGAGCAGGCCGATGAGGCCGGTGGAGGCGACGGCGACCTCGGCGGCGCCCAGGCCCAGGACCTCGGCGACCTTCTCCGCGGTCGCGTGCGTGTCCTGGAAGCCCTTCGGCCCCGTACAGGCGTTGGCGCCACCGGAGTTGAGGATCACGGCGGTCACCTGGCCGGTCTTGAGGACCTGCTCGGACCACAGCACGGGCGCGGCCTTGACGCGGTTGGAGGTGAAGACGCCTGCGGCGGCGCGGCGGGGCCCGGTGTTGACCACGAGGGCCAGGTCCGGGTTGCCGTTCTCCTTGATTCCGGCGGCGATGCCCGCCGCCGTGAATCCCTTGGCTGCCGTGACGCTCACGGTGCGACTCCGATCGTGGAAAGCCCGGTGGTCTCGTCGAGCCCGAGGGCGATGTTCATGCTCTGGAGGGCGCCGCCCGCGGTGCCCTTGGTCAAGTTGTCGATGGCGCTGATGGCGATGATCCGGCCCGCGGCCTCGTCGAAGGCAACCTGCACCGATACGGCGTTCGAACCGTGGACGGACGCCGTGGCGGGCCACCGGCCCTCGGGCAGCAGATGCACGAACGGCTCGTCGGCGAAGGCCTTCTCGTAGGCGGCGCGGACGGACTCGGCGGTGACGCCGGGCTTCGCCTTGGCGCTGCACGTGGCGAGGATGCCGCGGGACATCGGCGCGAGGGTCGGGGTGAAGGAGACGGAGACCGGCCCGCCGGCGGCCGCGCTGAGGTTCTGGATCATCTCCGGGGTGTGCCGGTGGCCGCCGCCGACGCCGTACGGCGACATGGAGCCCATGACCTCGGAGCCGAGCAGGTGGGTCTTGGGCGCCTTGCCCGCGCCGGAGGTCCCGGAGGCGGCGACGACCACGGCCTCCTGCTCGGCCAGGCCCGCCGTGTACGCCGGGAACAGCGCCAGCGACACCGCGGTGGGATAGCAACCGGGGACCGCGATGCGCTTGGCCCCCTCCAGCGCGGCGCGGCCGCCCGGCAGTTCGGGGAGGCCGTAGGGCCAGGTCCCGGCGTGCGCGGAGCCGTAGAACTTCTCCCAGTCGGCCGCGTCCTTCAGCCGGAAGTCGGCGCCCATGTCGACGACGAGGACCTCCGGGCCGAGCTGTTCGGCGACGGCCGCGGACTGGCCGTGCGGGAGGGCGAGGAAGACGACGTCGTGTCCGGCGAGGGCCTCGGGGGTGGTCGCCGTGAGCACCCGGTCGGCCAGCGGCAGCAGGTGCGGCTGGAGCGCGCCCAGTTTCTGGCCCGCGTTGGAGTTGCCCGTCAGGGCGCCGATCTCGATCAGGGGGTGCGTGAGGAGCAGGCGCAGCAGCTCTCCGCCCGCATACCCACTCGCTCCGGCCACCGCCGCACGTACCACCATGGACTCCTCCTCCTGGATGGCATGACTATACGTTTCGATGCACGTTTATGCAATCCGTCCGAGGGCGAGGCCCGCAGCGATCTTTGCCCGGGCCGCGGGGCTGCGTAACCTCGGACCGGTGATCGCCATGACACCGATAACCGGCCTGGACCTGACCGGCTTCACCGAGCGCGAGACGGGGGTGTGGACCGACGCGAGCGGACTCGTCCTGTCGGTGCACTTCTTCCCCGTCGTACCGGATCTGCCCGCGCCCCTGCACGAGCTCGAACGGCTCCGGGCGGGGCTCACCCAGCTCGTGGCCGGGGCCGGAGGCGGCCTGATCGAGTCCGTCCCCGGCCTGGTGGACGGCGTCCCGGCGGTCCGCCAACTGGTGAAGATGCCGCTGGGCAGTCGGCCCGGGCAGGCGTTCATCGGCAGCTGGACGATCCCCAGGGCGCAGTCCAGCACCGTCGTGAAGGTACAGGCCGCCGAAGGGGCGACGACCGGGATGCGGGAGGCGATGATCATGGCCCAGGTGGGGCCGGCCGCCTACTTCCGGCCGCACCCGTACCTGGGCGGTCAGGCGGGCGGTCTGCCGTACCACGTCGGCGACGAGGAGCAGTGGGACGCCCGGTTCGCCGACCATCCGCTCACGCTCGTGCGCGCGGCTCTGCGCCGGATCACCCCGACGGTGACGTTCGACGACCGCTTCAAGGCGCTGCCCCCGTTCGGCGGGTCGGCCGCCCCGCAGTCGCCGCCACCGCAGTCGCCGCCGAGGCGGGGCTGGTTCCGGCGCAAGGACGCCTGACGGGCGTGGGCTGCGATCGCCCACGCCCGCCGGGATCCGCTACCGCTGCCTGATCCGCAGGAAGGTGACCGAGTTCGCCGGGAAGGTGTACGTGAACTTCGCGGCGACCCCGGTGAAGGTGGACGTCACCGGCGCGACCGGTGTCAGGGTCTGCGTGTTCACCGCGTCCGGCGCCGCGGCCAGGGTGGTCACCTTCGCCTTGGCGGCGACCTCGGCCCGGCCGAGGTCGATCGCGGTACGGGCGTCCGTGGCCTGGGCGTTGACGACCTTGACGATCAGGTCGCCGGTCTTGTCGTCCTTGGTGACCACCTGGCGGAACGGCTCGGCCGGCTTGTCGTCGGTGAAGCCGCCCCACTCCTTGCCGTCGAGGTAGAGGGTGACCTGGCGGCCCCGCACCTTGACGTCCACGTCGTAGGCGCGGCCCGTCTCGACGGACCCGGCCTTGGAGATCAGCGTCGACTTGCCGCCGTCCACGGCCTGCTCGACCGCGGACTGGGTGTTGTTCCAGCCGCCCAGGTTCCACCAGTAGTAGTTGCCGGTGTCCTTGACGCCGAACGCGACGAGGAAGCCTTCCTTGCCGGACTTCTTGGTCGCCTTCACGTGCAGGTCGTAGTCGTGCCAGGCGGTGTCACCGGCCGAGACCATGGTGTTCTCGGCGGCGGTGTCGGTCTGCACGTACTGCCCGTCCTGGAGCGACCAGCTGCCGCCGCCCGTGTGGGTCCACTTCGAGGCGTCGCCGGAGAAGTCGTCGCTCAGCAGCGGGTTGCCGTCCGCGTCCGTCACCTTCACATCGTCGTAGGCCGCGCCGGTCGCCCAGGTGGACAGGCCGACGGCGCCGGTGACGGGGCCGGTCAGGGACGGGGTTCCGGTGGCCGTCGAGGGCACCACGCGGTCGCCGACGTTGGTCATGAACAGCTTCTGGACCTCGTAGTTGGCCGAGTTCCAGGAGGCGTGGTTGTTGAACCACACCATGTCCGGGCTCCACTGCACGTAGTCCTCGTTGGCGAACAGCGGTGCGTAGGAGGCGAGTTTCACGACGTCGGCATTGCGCTCCAGGCCGGTCATGAAGGCCGCTTCGGCGAGGCCGTTCTTGAAGGCGTTGCCCCAGGAGGCGTACTCGCCGAGGAAGACCTTCGGGCCGCTCCGGTCGTAGGAGTCGTAGCGGTCGTTGTTCTGCAGGAACCACTGCGTGCTGTTGTAGTAGTGCTCGTCGACCATGTCGACCTCGGCGTCCCTGTTGAGCTGCCAGGCCGTGTCGAAGGTCGAACCCGCGTCGTCCGGGCCCGAGTTGGAGATGACCGTGATGTCGGGGTACTTGGCCTCGATCGCGGCCCGGAACTCCTTGAAGCGGGCGAAGAACTCGGTGGGGAGGTTCTCCTCGTTGCCGACCTCGAGGTGGGTGAGGCGGAAGGGCTTGGGGTGGCCCATCCGGGCGCGCTTCTTGCCCCAGGTCGAGGTCACCGGGCCGTTGGCGAACTCGATCAGGTCGAGGGTGTCCTGGATGTGCCGCTTGAGCAGCGCGTCGTCGACGGTGGCCTTGTTCTGGCCGCAACCGGTCACCAGGGCCGGGACGACGGGCAGCGGCATCGCGCCGACGTCCTCCGCGAGCCGGAAGTACTCGTAGTAGCCGAGGCCGTAACTCTGGTTGTAACCCCAGAAGTTGGAGTTGACGGCGCGCTGCTCCACGGGCCCGATGGTGTCCTTCCACTGGTAGGAGCGGGCGCGCTGATAGCCGGAGGCCTCGCTGTAGTCCTGCATGGAGCCGGTGTTGACCAGGCAGCCGCCGGGGAAGCGCACGAAGCCCGGTTTCAGGGCGGCGATCTTCTCGGCGAGGTCCTTGCGCAGACCGTTGGGCTCGTGCTTGTAGGTGTCGCGGGGGAACAGGGACACCATGTCGAGGGCGGCCGCGGCGGCGGAGGCCACGGTCAGGCGGCCGTCGCTGCTGGTGCGGGTCGCGGTGAAGGTCGTCCTGTACTGGGCCCAGCCGCCGGTGCGCACGGCGACCTTGCGGGCGGTGGCCAGCGGGCCGTCGGCGTCCTGGAGGCTCACGGTGAGCGTGCTGCCGCTGTCGGCGCGGGCCCACACCGAGAAGTCGTACTTCTTGCCCTGCTCGACCCGGACACCGGTGTTGTAGCCGGCGTTGGTCACGGACGAACCGGCGGCCAGGGAGAGGTAGTCGCGGTTGCGCTCGTTGAGCCGCCCGGCGTCGCCGAGGACCTGAGCGGCGCCGTCGACCGTCCAGGAGGTCAGCGGGGTGTACGCCTTGTTGTCGACCGTCGAGTACTCGAAGGACCGGTTCTGCACGAGTTCGGCGTACAGACCGCCGTCGGCCGCGCGGTTGATGTCCTCGAAGAAGACGCCGTACATCGTGTCGTCGATCTTCGGGCCCTTGGCGGACGGGTCGACGGTGATGGCGTAGTCGGTCACGGCCTCGGCGTGCGCGGGGGCGGGGGCGGGCACGAGGGTGGCGGCCGTCAGCAGGGCGGTCGCGCCGAGACCGACTCTCCAGCGGGTGCGGGTGGTGCTGCGTGACATGAATAACTCCGCGGCTCAGTGATGCTCAATATGCGAGTCGTTCGAAATATCAGACGATGATCAGCACTTCGAACGGCAAGATAGGTAGATGACAGAGACGCGTCAATGGGGCGTGCAGCAGCGAAAGTGTCGGAAGCGAGTCGGAGGCGAGTCGGAGGCGAGGAACGGATGGGCGAGTTCCGGCCGGTGCCGGATGTACTGGCATACCTCGCGGGAAGCTGGCGGGTGACCCGGTCGGTACAGGACCTGGCGAGCGGTGCCGACGGCCGCTTCGACGGGTCACCGTGTTCGACATGAGCGATGACGGCGGGCTGTTGCACCACGAATCCGGCGCCTTCCGCCGGCTCGGCGTCGCCCGGCCCGCCGAGCGCACCCTGCGCTTCGCCCCGGGGCCGACGCCCGGCACGGCGGACGTACGGTTCGCCGACGGCCGCCCGTTCCACGACCTCGACCTGCGGACGGGACGGCACCTCGCCTACCACCCCTGCTCGGCCGACCACTACCGGGGCGAGTTCACCGTCCGGGGCGCGGACCGCCGGCGGACGGTCTGGCGCGTGGCCGGCCCCGCCAAGGACCTGCTCCTCACCACCGACTACGCGCGCGTGGGCTGAGCCGAGGCCCCTTCGAGACGGAGGTTCCAGCGACCGGCCCGGCCCGTGACGGTGGTCGTGGACAGCGGGCGCACGTCGATGTTCCAGTACGTCGCGGGCGGCGCCTTGAGCACGTACACCAGCGCGGCGCGGATCACGCTCGGCTCGGCGACGGCGACGATCCGGCAGCCGTCCTCCGGCGGCCGGGTGTCGAGCCAGCCGCCCACCCGGGAGACGAACGCCAGCAGCGACTCGCCGCCGTGCGGGGTGGCCAGCGGGTCGGCGAGCCAGGCGTCCACGGCCTGTGGCTCGCGGGCCATCGCCTCGCCCAGCGTGAAGCCGCGCCAGCGGCCCATGTCGCACTCCCGCAGGGCGAGCTGCACGAGCGGGGCGTAGCCGAGCGCGTCCCCGGTGGCGCGGCTGCGGCGGGTCGGCGAGCAGTAGCGCAGCTCGGCGGCCGCGAGCGGCACCAGGGCGTCGGCCGCGCGCACCACCTCGCCCCACTCCTCCTGGTCCAGCGGCCGGTCGTCCTCGAAGCGCTCCGCGAGCAGCGTGGAGCTGCGAGCGGCGGCGACGAACGTGACCCGAAGTGGCATGCGGTGATGGTGATCCGCGCAACTGACCAGGTCAAGAGCTGTTGTGCGACGGCCGGAAGAAAACCTACCGACGAGTCATGATCTGCCGGACAAGTCCCCGGAAAACAGCAGTGACATCCATTGGTCCGGCTTCTCCAGCGCCTCGAAGCCGACCTGTTCGTACACCCCGTGCGCGTCGTGCGTGGCGAGCAGGAGGCGGCGCAGCCCGTGCGGCCGCAGGTGGTCGCGTACGGCGGCGACGAGGGCGGTGCCGAGGCCCTTGCCCCGGGCCGCCGGGTCCACGTACACGTCGCACAGCCACGCGAAGGTCGCGAGGTCCGTCACCACGCGCGCGTAGGCGACCTGCTCGCCCGACGCCGTGTCGTAGACGCCGAAGTTCAGCGACCCGGCGATCGCCCGGTCCTGCTTCTCCCGCTCGCGCCCGAGCGACCAGTACGCGTCCGTGGACAGCCAGCGGTGCACCCGCTCGGCGTCGATCCGGGCGGGGTCGGCGGAGATCTCGTACCCCTCGGCAAGGGCCGGGGTGAAGTCGATGGAGGTCATGGCCGGATCCTCACAACACGGCGGGCGTCATGTCGAACGGTTTGCGGGCAGCGCCTCGTCGCAGGCCGCCCGCAGCCGCCGTACTCCCTCCGCGATCTCCTCCGACCCGGCGACGGCCGCGAAGCTCAGCCGCACATGGGCGGCCGGGGGCTCGGCGCTGAAGTAGGGGCGGCCCGGGGTGAGGGCGACGCCCGCGCGCAGAGCCGCGGCCGTGAACACGGTGTCGTCCACGCCGTCCGGCAGCCGCAGCCACAGGTGGTAGCCGCCGGACGGGATGTGCGGGAGGGCGAGCTCGGGCAGCCGTAGTCGCAGCGCGGAGGTCATCGCGTCCCGCCGGGCCCTCAACTCGGCGGCCACGGCCCGCAGATGGCGAGGCCAGGCGGGCGAGCCGACGAGTTCCAGCGCCGCTTCCTGGAGCGGCCGGGGCACGAAGAAGGTGTCGACGACCTGGATGGCGCGCAGGCGTTCCAGGACCGGGCCGCGGGCGGCCAGGGCGCTGACCCGGAAGCTCGGCGAGGTCGCCTTGGTCAGCGAGCCGACGTGCACGACGACGCCGTCGGGGTCCTCGGCGGCGAGCGGGCGCGGCAGCGGCCCCGCGTCCTCGTGCGCGAGCCGGCGCACGAAGTCGTCCTCGACGACGAACGCGCCCGCCTCCCTCGCGATGCGCAGCACCTCCGCGCGCCGGTCGGCGGCCAGGACGGCGCCGGTCGGGTTCTGGAACAGCGGCTGGCAGACGAAGACCCGGGCGCCGGTGGCCCGGAAGGCGTCGGCGAGCAGCTCCGGCTTCACCCCGTCCGGGTCGACCGGGACCGGGACCGGGCGCAGTCCCGCCGATCTGGCGATGGCGAGCATGCCGGGGTAGGTCGGCGACTCGACGAGGACCGGTGCGCCGGGCGGGGCGAGGGCGCGCAGGGCGGTGGTGAGCGCCGCCTGGCCGCCCGCGCTGACCAGCACCTCGGCCGCGGTGACCGAGCCGCCGATGGTCCGCGCGAACCACTCGCGCAGCTCCGGCAGCCCCTCCATGGGCGGCCGCCCCCAGGCGCCGGGGCGCCGGCCGGCCCGGGCCAGGGCCGCGGCCATCGCCCGCTCCGGCTGGAGCGAGGGGTGGAGGTAGCCGCCGTTGAACTCGATCACGCCGGGCGGCGGGGCGGCCAGCGACACCGTGACCCCGGAGGCGTCCACCGAACGCGGGACGAGGTCGCCGGCGCCGTCCGCGCTCAGCGCGACCTCCTGCCAGGATGTGTCGCCGGCGGGGGCGGCGGGGGCGCGCGACGGCCGGGCCCGGTAGGCGCCCGCACCGGGCCGGGTGACGACCAGCCCCTCGGCGGCCAGTTGCGCCAGCGCCCGCGAGACGGTCACCGGACTCACCCGAAACCTTTCGACCAGGGCCCGGCTCGACGGCAGCTTTCCACCGGGAGAGTAGCGGTCGAACTCCCGCCGCAGCTGTTCTGCCAGTTCGCCCACACTGCTACGCTCATGCATGAAGACACAGAATAGCGCTACTGCACGTCCGACGATAGCGGTCAACACTTCGCGCACGGACACGCGGACGGGCGGCCTCGGCACCCTCCAGGCCGCCCTCGGCGTCGTCGCCTTCTCCCTCACCTTCCCCGCCACCGCCTGGGGGCTGGAGGGCTTCGGCCCCTGGTCGCTGGTCGCCGTGCGCAGCGTGCTGGCCGCCCTGATCGCGGGCGGGTGTCTGCTCGCCCTCCGCGTGCCGCTGCCCGCCCGGCACCACTGGCCGGGGCTGGCCGTGGTGGCCGCCGGGGTCGTCGTCGGCTTCCCGCTGCTCACCACACTGGCGCTGCAGACGTCCACCACCTCGCACGCCGCCGTCGTGGTCGGCCTGCTGCCGCTGACGACCGCGCTGCTGTCCGCCCTGCGCATGGGCACCCGTCCCTCCCGCACCTTCTGGGCGGCGGCGCTGGCCGGCGCGGCCGCGGTGGCCGCCTTCACCGTGCAGCAGAGCGGCGGGGCCCTGACCGGCGCCGACCTGTATCTGTTCGGGGCGCTGCTGGTGTGCGCGGCCGGCTACACCGAGGGCGGCCGACTGGCCCGGGCCATGCCGGGCTGGCAGGTCATCGGCTGGGCGCTGGTGTTCTGTCTGCCGCTCACCGGGCCCGCCGCCGCCCTCGCCCTGGCCCACGAGAGCGCCCACCTCACCGCGCACAGCGTGGCCGGGCTGCTGTGGGTCGCGGTGGGATCGCAGTTCCTCGGCCTGGTCGTCTGGTACCGGGGCATGGCCGCGATCGGGATTCCCAGGGCCAGCCAGTTGCAGTTGGCCCAACCGCTGCTCACACTGGTGTGGTCGGTGCTGCTGCTGGGCGAGCACCTCACACCCGCCGCTCCGCTGACAGCCGCGGCCGTGCTCATCTGCATCGCCGTCACGCAGCGGGCGCGTGGCTAGGCTCGCCGTACGTCGGCCGTACCCGAACCGTTCGGCCGTACCCGGACCGTGAGGAGGCCCACAGATGCGCGCAACCACGGGCGACCAGCTTGTCCAGCACGGCAGGGTGGTCGGTCAACACGACAAGGTCGGCGAGATCGTCGAGGTGCTGGGCCAGGGAGGCAATCCCCCGTACCGCGTCCGCTTCGAGGACGGGCACGTGGGCGTGTGCTCACCCGGCCCCGACACCGAGATCCGCCACAAGGCGACCGAGGAACGACGAGGCTAGGGCCTGCCCGGCCGAGCAGGTCGCAGGAGAGGCGGTACCTCGGTGGTGCCGTGAGCGGGGGTCATGGGGTCCCCCCTCTGGGAGTGGAGGTACCCCTCTGGGCGAGCGTGCCGGCCCCCGCGTCCGCGGCATGATCGGCCGGACAGGCCGCTCAGGGCTCTTTCGGTCGGATCAGCGCGGGGGATCCGCCGGCTGTGGGTAGTGGTCGGCGATCACCTGTGCCATCGCTCCGATCCGGTCGGTGCGCACGTCCTTGGCCGCGAAGTAGACATGCCCGCGCACTTCCGGGTGGGCGGCGGCCAGCTGGAGATGGTCGGACAGCTCGGCGGGGTCCTGCCAGGCCGCCGACTGCGCCGGATCGCCGGCCCGGTACAGGGCCTCGCCGATGTACAGCCGGGTGCGGCTGCCCTTGGCCACCCCCGCCCACCAGGGCACGAGCTTGGCGTAGTCGGCGGCCGACAGCCCGATGTTCCAGTAGAGCTGCGGGACGATGTAGTCGAGCCAGCCCTCCCGCACCCACTTGCGGGTGTCGGCGTAGATGTCGTCGTACGACTGGAGCGCCTTGGTGTCCGAGCCTTTCGAGTCGGTGGAGGCGTTGCGCCACACCCCGAACGGGCTGATCCCGAACTGTGTGCCGGGCCTGGTCGCCTTGATCCGGGTGGCCGTCTCCAGCACCAGTTTGTCGATGTTGTCGCGCCGCCAGGCGGCCCGGTTGGGGAAGGAGCCGCCGTGCGCGTCGTACGCCGCCTCGTCGTCGAAGGTCTGGCCGGCCACCGGGTACGGGTAGAAGTAGTCGTCGAAGTGCACCGCGTCCACCGGGTACTTCTGCACCGCGTCGAGGATCGCGTCCTGCACGAACGCGCGGACCTCGGGCAGCCCCGGGTTGTAGTAGAGCTTCCCGCCGAACGGCACCACCCAGTCCGGGTGCAGCCGCGCGGGATGGGCGGCGATGAGCTTCGAGGGGTCGTCGTGGGTCGCGACCCGGTACGGGTTGAACCAGGCGTGCAGTTGGAGGCCCCGCGCATGGGCCTCCTCGACGGCCGTGCCCAGCGGGTCCCAGCCCGGTGACCTGCCCTGGGTGCCGGTGAGCACCTGGGACCAGGGCTCGTAGGGCGAGGGCCACAGCGCGTCGGCGGTGGGCCGCACCTGGAGGACCACCGTGTTGAGCCGCTTGCTCACCGCCAGGTCGAGCCAGGCGATCAGCTCGGCGCGCTGCGCCGCGGCGCTCAGGCCGGACCGGGACGGCCAGTCGCGGTTGCCGACGGTCGCCAGCCACATCCCCCGCATCTCGGTCGTCGCTCGCTGCCGCCCGGGGGCCGCGGCCCCCGGGCGCGCGGGCGCCGCCCCCGTCGTGGTGAACGCCGACAGCGCTGCCAGCGCGAAGGCCCGCCGGGACAGTCGCCCCATCACACACATCCCCACATACTCCGCGGATCCGCTCGGTCACGGATCGTTTCGGGCCCCAGCATGCCCCCACCCCGGCGATCGATCATCGATACTTGCTAGTAACGTGCACGATCGGAGCAGGCCGACCGGGACCGGCAGACCTGCGACGGCCATCTTCAGTCAGCGCGGCGAAAGGGACGATGTGACGGGCATCCCGGCGGGAGACATCACGCGGGTCGGAGTGGTCGGCTGCGGCCAGATGGGGGCGGGCATCGCCGAGGTCTGCGCGCGCGCCGGACTCGACGTCAAGGTCGCCGAGACCACCGGCGAGGCCCTGGAGTTCGGCCGGACCCGGCTGTTCAACTCCCTGGCCAAGGCCGCCGAACGCGGCAAGATCTCCGAGCAGGAGCGGGACGCGACGCTGGCGCGCCTCAGCTTCACCACGGACCTCGGCGAGTTCGCCGACCGCGATCTGGTGGTCGAGGCCGTGGTCGAGAACGAGCAGGTCAAGACCGAGATCTTCCAGGTCCTCGACCAGGTCGTGACCCGCCGGGACGCGATCCTCGCCTCCAACACCTCCTCCATCCCGCTGGTGAAGCTGGCCGTCGCCACCTCGCGGCCCGACCAGGTCGTCGGCATCCACTTCTTCAACCCGGCCCCGGTGCAGCAGCTCGTCGAGCTGATCCCGGCGCTGACCACCTCCGAGGGCACGCTCGGGCGGGCGCAGTTGTTCGCCGAGAAGGTGCTGGGCAAACACGCGATCCGGGCCCAGGACCGCTCCGGCTTCGTGGTCAACGCGCTGCTGATCCCCTATCTGCTCTCCGCGATCCGGATGTTCGAGACGGGCATCGCCAGCCGCGAGGACATCGACAACGGCATGGAGATGGGCTGCGCCCACCCGATGGGCCCGCTGAAGCTGTCCGACCTGATCGGCCTGGACACGGTCGCGTCGGTCGCGTTCTCGATGTACGAGGAGTACAAGGAACCGCTGTACGCCGCTCCCCCGCTGCTCCAGCGCATGGTGGACGCGGGCCGCCTGGGCCGCAAGACCGGCTCGGGCTTCTACACGTACTGACCACCGGCAGGTACTCCTCACCCGGCAGGCCGCTCACCGGCGGTGAACGGCACGGGCCCGGCGCTCTTCGGACGCGCCGGGCCCGCCGTGTTCGCACGCCATGTCGCCCGAGTCGAGGGCGGGCCGGCCCTGCTGACGCACCGTACCGAGGAGACCGCCAGGTCGTGACGATCCGGCAGGCCTTCAGCCGAGCCTGAGGTGGTGCAGCAACATCAACGCCGCCGCCATGTTGGCAGCCGGGACCTCCCCCCGGGCGACCATGTCGGGGACGAGCTTGAGCGGGACCCACTCCCGGCGGTCCGACTCGAAGTCGTCCACCGGATGTCCCACGTACTCGCCGTCGTCCGACCAGTAGATGTGGTGGACGGCGTCGGTGAGCCCGTTGGACGGCTCCACGCTCATCAGGTGGTGCAGCAGCCCCGGTCGCCAGCCGGTCTCCTCCTCGAGTTCCCTGGCGGCCGCGCGGGCGATGTCCTCGCCGTCCTCGACCACGCCCGCCGCGAGTTCCCACCCCCAGCTGTCGGTGATGAAACGGTGCCGCCACAGGAGGAGGACCTCGTTGGCCCCGTTCACGACGGTCGCCACCGCGACGGGCCGCAGCCGTATGAGGAAGTGGTCCAGATGCCGGCCGTCCGGCAGCTCCACATCTGCCAGGTTGACGCTGAACCAGCGGTTTTCATACACAGTTTGTTCGTTCTGCTTTGTCCACTGCACGGTTCTGCCACCTTCCGTCGAGTAAGTGGCAATATCGCAGCAGGAACTATGCGGCATCGGCGTCTACAGCGGTACGCGCAGCGCTCCGTCGATGAGCTCGGCGGCCTCGGCGGTGCCCGCGCAACCGCTGCGCACCAGGTGCTCGCGCACCGCGCGAAGTCTGTCCCGCAGGCGCTGGGACTCCATTCCCCGTGCCTGTTCGGCCATCCGCACCGCGGTGACCACCGCCTTGTCGGCGTTGCCCTGACGCAGTTCGATCGTGCTGAGCATGGCCAGCCGGTGCACCCGCCCCCGGTCGTGCGCCGGGGTGTCGACGGCGGCCACGGCGTGCTCGGCGGCAGCCGCGAGGTCACCGAGGCTGAGCAGCGCCTCCGCCACCTGGACGTTGACCAGACCCGGCTGGACATAGCCGGTCTCATCGGGTTCGCGCCCGCGCAGGATGCGTTCGGCGGCCGTCTCGGCACGCCGGATGCACGACAGGGCGCTCGTGCCGTCGCCGAGGTGGGCGTACGCCTTGGCCTGCATCGCGTACAGGTCGGAGGCGAGGGCGGGCGTGATGTGCTTGCCCGCCGCCCGCAACGCCGCCTCCGCGAAGGCGACGGCCTGCCGGTACTCCCGCATGAACAGCGACTGGTTGACGAGAAGGGCGATGACATACGCGCCAAGTCCCCGGTCACCACTGGCCTTTGCCAGCCGCAGCGCCTGGTGGAAGTAGCGCTGGGCCAGCCCGTGCGCGTCGGAGTCGTAGGCGCAGATCCCGGCGACCGCCACCAACCCGCCGGTGGCACGGTGCAGTTGACGGCCCGTCTCGTCGGTGTAGCTGCCGCGCAGCAGGGGGGCCGCCTCGGCGTTGAGGAAGCCGACGACCCGGCTGCGGGTCGCGATGCCACCGGCCTTGCGGTACATCTGCTCGTAGTGGGCACGGGCGGCGCGCAGCATCTCGAGGTCGGCGGAGGTGACGCGGTGCCGGCCGCCGCGGGAGACGTCCACGTCCTCCGGCGGGTTCTCCCACTCCCACACCGGCATCACCGCCGGGGTACCGGTGACTGCGGGCGCGCCCAGAACATGCGGGCGCTGCTGCTCGTCGGAACGCCACAGGGCAGTGGCCCGCTCGACGAAGCCGGAGAGCGAGGCGCCGTGCGGGGAGGACGGCTCGCCCGGGACGCCGAGGCCGATGTCGTCGAGGGTGACCGGCCGGTGCAGCCGCGCCGCGAGCACCTCGCAGATCAGGTCGGGCACCTGGCCCCTCGGCCGCTGACCCTTCAGCCACCGGGCGACCGCCGTGTGCTCGTACCGCAGGGCGAGTCCGCGGGCCCGACCGGCCTGGTTGACGTGGGCGGCGAGGCCCGCATGCGAGATGCCCGCCTCGTCAAGGATCGCATCGAGAAGAGTGTTGGGCTGCATGGGTGCCCCCCGGTACCTCGGTGCCGTCAGAGTAGTGGGTGCGTCTTCACACGGGGTGTGAACGCAATGCGCGCATTCGCAGCGTGCGCGCGCTGTCGCTGAGCGTTTCCGGCCGGTTGACTGGAACGCCTCGCAAGAGGTTCGCCGAGCCGCCGGCTCCCCCTCAAGAAACGGCGGCTCGGCCATACTCCGTTGATCGCGCGGTTCCCCACGCCTCTGACAGACGTGAGCGCGGCCCGCCCAGGAGCGCGGGGAACTGCGCGACAAGCCACAGTCCACCCGCACCCGCACCCGGCATCAGCCCCGCAGAACCGCTCCCGTCCGCTCGCCCGCGAGGGCAACCGCGGCGTCCCTCGCAGCAGACGCCTCGTCGACGGTCAGCGTCCGGTCCCCCGCGCGGAAGCGCAACGCGTACGCGAGCGACTTGCGCCCCTCGCCCAGCTGCTCCGCGTTCTCGTAGACGTCGAACAGCCGGATGCCCTCCAGCAGTTCGCCCGCGCCCTCGCGCAGCGCCGACTCGACGTCGGTGTGCGGCACGAACTTGTCGACGACGAGGGCGACGTCCTGCGTGGCGACCGGGAACGTGGAGATGCTCGGCGCCTGCGGGGTGTCGTTGCCGACCGCCTCCAGGACGTCGAGGTTCAGCTCCATCGCACAGGTGCGCGCGGGCAGGCTCAGCGCCTTCAGCACGCGGGGGTGCAGCTCGCCCGCGTGACCGACGACCCGCTCGGCGCCGTCCGCGACGACCACGAACTCGGCGCAGCGGCCCGGGTGCCACGGCCCGTACTGACCGCTGCGGACGATGAGCTCGGCCCCGGCCTCGCGGGCGACCGCGCGCGCCGCCTCGATCGCGTCGGCCCAGTCCGCCGGACGGCCCTTGCCCCACCAGCCGGCCTGTTCGCGGGCGCCCGCGAGGACGGCGGCGACATGGCGGGGCTGCTCGGGCAGCACGGCGTCGAGCGAGGCGAGTTCCTCGTCGGTGGGGCGGCGGTCGACCGGCAGGTGACCGGCGACCGCAGGCTCCTCGCGCGGGTGGAAGACCAGTCCGGTCTCGAACAGCGCGAGGTCGTGGCTGCCCCGGCCGTCGTTGCGCCGCAGGGCGGCGAGCAGGCCCGGCAGCAGCGACGTGCGCAGCGCGGGCTCCTCGTCGTTCAGCGGGTTGGTGAGCTTGACGACGCGGCGGGCCGGGTCGTCGGCGGCCAGGCCGAGCTGGTCGAAGACGCCCTCGCCGATGAACGGGTAGTTCGGCGCCTCGACGTAGCCGGCGCCGGCCAGGGCGCGGCCGACGCGGCGGTGCAGCCGCTGGCGGTGGGTGAGACCGCGGCCCGAGGGCGGCTTGGGCAGCGTGGAGGGCAGGTTCTCGTAGCCCTCCAGCCGGATGACCTCCTCCGCCAGGTCGTTGACCTCGGCGAGGTCGGGCCGCCAGGACGGGACGGTGACAAGCAGCTCGTCCTGTCCGTAGACGTCGCAGCCGATCTCCTGGAGGCGGCGCACGACGGTCTCGCGGCCGTACACCACGCCCGCGACCTTGTCCGGGTGGTCGGCCGGGACGCTGATCGTGTGCGGGGCGGACGGGGCGATGACCTCCGTGACGCCCGCGTCGGCGGTACCGCCCGCGAGCAGCACCAGCAGGTCGACCGTGCGCTGTGCGGCGGCCGCCGCGGCCTGCGGGTCGACGCCGCGCTCGAAGCGCCGGGACGCCTCGGAGGACAGCTTGTGGCGACGCGCCGTACGGGCGATCGACACCGCGTCGAAGTGCGCGGCCTCGATGACCACGTCGGTCGAGGCGTTCTCCAGGTCCGAGTGGTCGGCGATCTCCGTGTCGGCGCCGCCCATGACGCCGGCGAGGCCGATGGGGCCGCGCTCGTCGGTGATGACCAGGTCCTCGGCGTGCAGCGTGCGCGTCGTCCCGTCGAGGGTGACGATCTGCTCGCCCTCCGCGGCCCGGCGGACGCCGATCGTGCCCTGGACCAGCGTGCGGTCGTAGGCGTGCAGCGGCTGGCCGAGTTCCATCATCACGTAGTTGGTGATGTCGACGGCGAGCGAGATCGGGCGCATGCCGACCTTCTGCAGCCGGCGCTGGAGCCAGAGCGGGGAGCGTGCCTCGGGGCTCAGCCCGGTGACGGTGCGGGCGGTGAAGCGGTCGCAGCCCATGGGCTCGGAGACCTGCACCGGGTAGCCGAAGGCGTTCGGCGCCGGTACGTCGATCAGGGCGGGGTCGCGCAGCGGCAGGCCGTAGCCGATGGCGGCCTCGCGGGCGACGCCGCGGATGGAGAGGCAGTCGCCGCGGTTGGCGGTGACGGCGATGTCCAGGACCTCGTCGACCAGTTCGAGCAGCTCGATGGCGTTCTTGCCGACCTCGGTCTCCGGCGGCAGCACGATGATGCCGTGGCTGCCGTCGTCGCCCATGCCCAGCTCGTCGCCGGAGCAGATCATGCCGTGGGAGGTCTTGCCGTACGTCTTGCGGGCGGCGATCGAGAAGCCGCCGGGGAGGACCGCGCCCGGGAGCACCACGACGACCTTGTCGCCGACGGCGAAGTTGCGGGCGCCGCAGACGATCTCCTGCGGTTCACCGGTGCCGTTGGCGGTGCCGACGTCGACCGTGCAGAAGCGGATGGGCTTCTTGAAGCCCTCCAGCTCCTCGATGGTGAGGACCCGGCCCACGACGAGGGGGCCCTTCAGGTCGGCGCCGAGCTGCTCGACCGTCTCGACCTCGAGGCCCGCCGAAACGAGCTTGGCCTGCACGTCACGGCCGGTCTCGGTGGCCGGCAGGTCGACGTACTCCCGCAGCCAGGAAAGCGGGACCCGCATCAGATCTCCATCCCGAACGGCCGAGTGAACCGGATGTCACCCTCGACCATGTCTCGCATGTCTTCGACGTTGTGGCGGAACATCAGCATCCGCTCGATGCCGAACCCGAAGGCGAACCCGCTGTACTTCTCCGGGTCGACGCCGCAGGCGGCCAGCACCTTGGGGTTGACCATGCCGCAGCCGCCCAGCTCGATCCAGCCCTCGCTGGAGCAGGTGCGGCAGGGCCGGTCGGGGTTGCCGACGGACTCGCCGCGGCAGACGTAACAGACCATGTCCATCTCGGCGGACGGCTCGGTGAACGGGAAGAAGTTCGGCCGCAGCCGGGTCTTCATGCCCTCGCCGAACAGCGACTGGACCATGTGGTCCAGGGTGCCCTTGAGGTCGGCCATGGTCAGGCCCTCGTCGACGGCGAGCAGCTCGACCTGGTGGAAGACCGGGGTGTGCGTGGCGTCCAGCTCGTCGGTGCGGTACACGCGGCCGGGACAGATCACGTACACCGGCAGCTCACGGCCGAGCAGCGAGCGGATCTGGACCGGCGAGGTGTGGGTGCGCAGCACGACGCCGGACTCGGTGCCGCCCTGCGGGCCCTGCACGAAGAAGGTGTCGGCCTCACCGCGGGCCGGGTGGTCCGGGCCGATGTTGAGGGCGTCGAAGTTGAACCACTCGGCCTCGACCTGCGGGCCTTCGGCGACCTCGTAGCCCATGGCCACGAAGACGTCCTCGATGCGCTCCGACAGCGTGGTGAGCGGGTGGCGGGCGCCGGCCGGCACACGGTCGTGGGGCAGCGTGACGTCCACCGCCTCCTCGACCAGCACGCGCTGGTCGCGCTCGGCCTCCAGCTCCTCCTGACGCCCCGCGAGGGCCTTGTTCACGGCGCCTCGGGCCTGGCCGACGAGCTTGCCGGCGGCGGCCTTGGCGTGCGGGGGCAGGGCGCCGATCTCGCGGTTGGCCAGGGCCAGCGGGGAGGCGCCGCCGGTGTGGGCGACCTTGGCCTCCTGGAGCGCGTCGAGCGAGTCCGCGACGGCGAAGGCGGCGAGCGCCTCGTCCCGCATGCGCTCGATCTCTTCCGGTTTCAACGCCTCGACCTCTACCGGGTCGTACGACTTATTCGGTGCCGACATCTCTTCCCGTGCTTCCGATTGTCCCCCAGCTACCGCTGGGAGGTGCCCCCAGGCTGAAGGTCCCCGTCACCGACTCACGCAGAGGTCAGAGGGCCGTCTATGGGACACAAAGGTGCCAAAGGCCGAGTCTAACGGGGTGGAGGTGTACGAATGCGCCCGCGGGCGGCTAGGCGAGATACGCCGGAGCCCCCACGGGCAGGGTAAATCGGAACTCGGCGCCGCCCGAGGGGGCGCGGCCGACCGTGATGGTGCCGCCGTGGGCTTCGACGATGCCCTTGACGATGTACAGCCCGAGGCCCGTGCCGCCGCGCTTGCTGCCCCGCCAGAAGCGGGTGAAGACGCGGTTCATGGACTCCTCCGGGATGCCGGCGCCCTCGTCGCTCACGGTGACCGATGTGCCGATGTCCTCTCCCTCTCGGGGGGAGGCGGCGGGCGTTACGTCGATCGTGACGGTTCCCTCGCCGTGGCGCACCGCATTTTCGAGCAGGTTGCTGAGGACCTGGTCCACCTTGTCGGGGTCGGCCCACAGCATGGGCAGCGGTTGTTCGAGGCGCAGCAGGAAGCGGTCGGCGGGCTGGCCCGCGGCGACGTAGGCCTGGATGTGCCGTCCCACGGCCGCGCCTATGTCGACGGGCTGGCGGCGCACCTCCAGCCGCCCGGAGTCGATGCGCGAGATGTCGAGCAGCTCGGCGATGAGGCGGGTGACCCGGTCCGCGTCGGCGTCGACGGTCTCGAGCATCAGCCGCTTCTGGTCGTCGGTGAACCGCGACCACTTGGCGAGCAGGGTGGCGGTGAAGCCCTTGACGGAGGTGAGGGGGGAACGCAGCTCGTGGGCGACGGTGGCGATCAGCTCGGCGTGGCTGCGCTCGGTGCGGCGGCGGGCCTCGGTGTCGCGCAGGGAGACGACGACGCGGCGGACGGGGCCGGTGGGCTCGGTGCGGACGTATCGGACGGTGACGAGGACCTCGCGTCCGCCGGGCAGCAGCAGGTTGCGCTCGGGCTGGCCGACACGGATGGCGAGGCCGCCGTAGGGGTCGGTGCACTGCCACCAGCGGCGGCCTTCGATGTCCTCTAACGGCAGGGCCTTCTCCAGGCGCTGTCCGAGGGCGTCGGCGGCCGGGACGGCGGTGATGCGCTGGGCGGCGGCGTTGAAGCAGATCACGTGCCCGTGCTCGTCGGCGACGACGAGCCCGTCGGGCAGGTCGTCGGGGTCGATGCCGAGTTCGGCGAGGTCACCGAGCGGTCGGGCCGCTCCTGGTGCACTGCTCGTGCCGACACTCATCCCAGTACCCCACCTCCCATCCTCCCGGAAGAGGCCCCTCGAGCTCGTCACCCTACTAGCTCTCGGTGACGGAGCGGCACCCTCCGGAGGCACGCTGTGCACGGGCCGATGCGTAGAGACATACGGCTGCGGCGGTCGCGAGGTTCAGGCTCTCGGCCTTCCCGTGGATCGGGACGCGCACGACGGCGTCGGCGAGCGCGCGGGTCTCCTCCGGGAGCCCCCAGGCCTCGTTGCCGAACACCCAGGCGGTGGGCCCGCCCATGGCGCCCTTGTCGAGTTCGTCGTCGAGGTCGTCGTCCCCCGCGCCGTCGGCGGCGAGGATCCGCACCCCGGCCGCCTTCAGCCCGGCCACGGCCTGCTCTACGGGGACGCCGACGGCGACGGGGAGGTGGAAGAGCGAGCCCACCGACGCCCGGACGGCCTTGGGGTTGTAGAGGTCGACGGAGGCGTCGGTCAGGACGACGGCCTCGGCGCCGGCGGCGTCGGCGCAGCGCAGCACGGTGCCGGCGTTGCCGGGGTCGCGCACATGGGCGAGCACGGCGACGAGCTTCGGGCGGGCGGCGAGGATCTCCTCGAACGGCGTGTCCAGGAACCGGCAGATCCCTACGAGGCCCTGCGGGGTGACGGTGGTGGAGATGTCCTCGATGACCTGCTCGGCGGCGAGGTGCACCCGGGCGCCGGCGGCGCGGGCCTCGCCGACGATGTCGGCGTACCGCTCGGCGGCCTCGACGGTGGCGAACAGCTCGACCAGCGTGTCCGCATGCCCGGCGGCCTCCCGCACGGCCTGCGGCCCCTCCGCGAGGAACAGCCGCTCCTTGCCCCGGAAGTTCCGCCGTGCCAGCCGCCGGGCGGCGGAGACCCGGGGGGAGCGGGGGGAGATCAGCTCGGGGCTGACGGAGGACATGTTCTGTTTCACCTTGATCTTCACTCGCAGGGGACTGCAGCCCCCTGGGGGCGCGGGGAACTGCGCGACCAGCCCCCACCGACCCGCACTCCGGCGACTACGCGAACACAGCAGGACCCGCAGGCGTCAAGCCTGCGGGTCCCAGGTCACATCGGCTCAAGGCCGGCGCAGCGTCACGCGGCCTTGGGCGCGTTCACGTCCGCCGGCAGGGCCTTCTGCGCGACCTCGACCAGCGCGGCGAACGCGGTGGCGTCGTTCACGGCCAGCTCGGCCAGGATCTTGCGGTCGACCTCGATGTTCGCGGCGTTCAGACCCTGGATGAAGCGGTTGTAGGTGATGCCGTTGGCGCGGGCAGCGGCGTTGATGCGCTGGATCCACAGCCGACGGAAGTCGCCCTTGCGCTTCTTGCGGTCGTTGTAGTTGTAGACCAGCGAGTGGGTGACCTGCTCCTTGGCCTTGCGGTACAGGCGCGAACGCTGACCGCGGTAGCCGGAGGCCGCCTCGAGGATCGCCCGGCGCTTCTTGTGGGCGTTGACTGCCCGCTTGACGCGTGCCACTTTTTAACTCCTTGTAGCGGGGCCGTGGTGGTTCGTCACACGGCCCGGAATCGATTGGGTCCCGGTCCAGACGTACGGCGCGCGGTGATCAAGGGATCATGCGCCGCCGCGTCACTTGCCGAGAAGCTTCTTGATCTTCGCGGCGTCGCCCGGGGCCATCTCGGCGTTGCCGGTGAGGCGACGCGTCACGCGGGACGACTTGTGCTCGAGCAGGTGGCGCTTGCCGGCGCGCTCACGGAGCACCTTGCCGGAGCCGGTGATCTTGAAGCGCTTGCTGGCACCGCTGTGCGACTTGTTCTTCGGCATAGCGCCGTTCTCTCCTCGTCGGTGGCGTTCCGGTGCCCGGTCGTGAAACCGGGCACGGTGGAACGTCGCTTGCAAATCGGTTATGTCCTCGGGACTCGCGCCCCGCGGATCACGCCTCGGCGGAAGCCTCGGCAGGGGCCTCGACGTCAGCCTCGGCGCTCACGGCGTCGGCGTCGGTCTCGGCGTTCACGGCGTCGGCGTCCGCGGCGTTCTGCGAGCGGCCCGGGTTGGCCTTCGCCTCGGCCTTGCGGGCCTCCTGCGCCTGACGGGCCTCGGCCATCGCCTCGGTCTTCTTCTTGTGCGGACCGAGAACCATGATCATGTTTCGGCCGTCCTGCTTCGGGTTCGACTCGATGAAGCCGAGGTCCTCGACGTCCGACGCGAGACGCTGCAGCAGTCGGTAGCCGAGCTCCGGCCGGGACTGCTCACGACCGCGGAACATGATCGTGATCTTGACCTTGTCGCCCTGCTTGAGGAACCGAACGACGTGACCCTTCTTGGTGTCATAGTCGTGCGGGTCGATCTTCGGCCGGAGCTTCATCTCCTTGATGACCGTGTGCGCCTGGTTCTTGCGCGCCTCACGGGCCTTCATGGCCGACTCGTACTTGAACTTCCCGTAGTCCATGAGCTTGCAGACCGGCGGGCGGGCGTTCGCCGCGACCTCGACCAGGTCCAGGTCGTACTCCTGCGCAAGCTCCAGTGCCTTGGCCAGGGGGACGATGCCCACCTGCTCGCCACTGGGACCGACAAGTCGCACCTCGGGAACGCGAATCCGGTCGTTGATGCGGGGCTCGGCGCTGATGGATCCTCCTCGGTAGCACCACGCGGCGGTCTGGCGGACGGCCGCGTAACGTCTGTGTTCGTTAGACCTATAACCACGCCGAAGCACAAAAAATGCCCCGAACGATCACAGGCGGGGCTCCAAGCACTACCGGAGCACCGCCGCGATTGCCGCGGGGCGCACTACCGGCGGCTCCATCGTCCGTACGGAACGATGGTGGCCGCCTGACCGGGGTGACCCGCCATCCCTGGGGACGGTCGGGTGGGAGTTCGGAGCCTCCACTTTGTGGGCCGGATCGCCTGCTGGGTGGCACGCGTGTCCGACCGGTCGTTACACGAGATTAGCAGCCCGCGCCAGGACTGGCCAATCGAGCCTCGATACGGCGCCGCCGCGCCCTGCGCCTATCGTGTCCTGCATGAGTGACACCCCTCCCGAGAACCCAGACTTCGACGAGATGACCCGCGACATCGCCGAGGTCCCGGCCGTCGAGGTGATCGTGACGGTCGCCGTCAACCTGATGAGCGCCGCGGCCGTGAAGCTCGGGCTGACCGAGGAGGGCGACAAGTACAAGGACCTGGACGAGGCCCGCAAGCTGGTGACGGCCCTCGCCGGGCTGCTGGACGCGAGCGCGACCGAGATCAGCTCCTTCCACGCGGCCCCACTGCGCGACGGTCTGAAGTCGCTGCAGCTCGCGTTCCGCGAGGCCTCGCTCGTCCCCGACGAGCCGGGCCAGGGCCCCGGCGAGAAGTACACGGGCCCGGTCTACGGCTGATCCCGCGCTTCTAGTGCCGCGGCAGGCAACGTTCGCCCGTCAAGGAGCGGCGTCCGGTGCGTGCTCTCGGCGTGCCGGCCGGAAGTCCTCGTACTGGACGTACTT
>NZ_JBFAKW010000118.1:0-29628 GCF_040655955.1 Streptomyces sp. NPDC050263
CGAACATCCCGCTTCGCGGGACGTTCCCGAAAGCCAGGATCAACCCCTACAAGCCGACCCCACCGAGGTTGACGAAACAGATAGGGGCACCCCCCGGCGGAGCAGTCACCCTGCGCAACGTGCTACCGGCGCAGCGAAACCTGAGTAACCTCATGTATATGAGGGACCACGCCCACGACGAGAGCACCCCGCTTCCGGACGTCCCGCATCATGACGCCCCGCATCCCGACGTGTGGACCGGGCGCGCGACGAACCGGTTCCAATGGCTTCTCGCGCTCGTCGGCGCCGCCTGTATGGCGCTCGGCGTCGAGCTCGCCGTCGACTCCGCGTGGACGTCCGGCATCGCCCCGCTCGCCATGGCCGTCGTCGGCTGCATCGCCGCCGGGCTGCTGGTCCTCTTCGGCACCCTCGCCTTCGTCCACGTCGACCTGAAGCTCGACAAGGAGTGCGTCGAAGTGCGCTGCGGCCACATCGGCGTGCCGCGCCGCCGCATCCCGCTGTCCCATGTCGCCGGAGCCGACTTCGAACCGCATGTCACCCCGCGCCACTGGGGCGGCTGGGGCTATCGCTGGCGGCCGGAGATGGGCACGGCGGTCGTCGTACGCCGGGGCGAGGGCGTGGTGCTGCGGCTCTGGGACGGGCACACCTTCACGATCACCGTGGACGACGCGGAGTCGGCCGTCCGCGCCATCAGGGACCGGCTGCGGACGGGCACGCCGGGCACCGCGCACTGACCTGCGACCGCCGTCGATCAGGCAGCCGGGCGGTCGCCCGGGTGCAGGTCGCCGCGGTGCCGGTCCCGTTCGAACCCTGGCCTCGTCTCGGGTGTCGCGGGCGGCTCCTCGGCGAGCGGCCGGGCCGTGGCCAGGCCGGCCAGCAGCCCGGCGCCGACCGAGACCGTGGTGAAGCTCAGCGCGTTGCCGATCGCGGCGACCGCGGCGAGCGCCGTGAGCGCGGCGCCCGCGGTGAGGACCACCGGCGTGGGGCGCGGCGCGCGCCACAGCGCGAACAACACCCAGCAGAAGACCGCGGCGAGCAGCAGCACCCCGACGACGCCCTGCTCGGCCGCCAGCTGCAGCGGCGCGGAGTGCGGCTTGCCGTCGGACAGCGACGCCTCGGCCGCCGTCGGGCTCAGCTCTCCGAAGCGTCCGGGGCCCACGCCCAGCCCGGCCTCGCGGCGGGCCATGCCCAGGGCGTCGTGCCACAGGTCGACCCTGCGCTGCGTGAGCTGGTCCGTCAGGGCGTCGGTGAGGCCCGCCGGCAGCGCCTTCGCGGCGACCGCCCAGGTCAGGCCCGTCACCAGGGCGGCGGCGACGGCCAGCGCCGCGAGCGCCGGACCCCGGTGGCGCATCCGGCCGGCGGCCAGGGAGCACAGCAGCACGGCACAACAGGTCGCCAACGCCGTGGTCGAGCCCAGGAGCGCCCCGGCGATCGCGCTGCCCCCGGCGAGCAGCCACAGCGCGAGCCGGAGCAGCGGCACGGGCGTGGCCCACGCGGCGCAGCACGCGGCGCCGGCCGACAGGGTCAGCACGGCAGCGGTGGCGCCGGCGTGGCCCAGCGGCGCGACGATCTCGGGTCCCGGGGCCAGCCGGGGCAGCGTCACCGTCAGCGTGAGCCCCGCCACCGCCCCGGCGCAGGGTGCGGCGACCGGCAGCAGCGCTCCGCAGATCCGCCCCGCCGCGTATCCGGCGGCCAGCGCGAGCACCGCGAGCAGGACGCCCTCGGGGCGTCCGTCGTGCACGGCGGCGGTGACCAGGGCCCAGACGGCGCACGCCCCGAGCACGACCACGCCCGCCGCGTCGGAAACGCTTCGTCTTTCCCTGGTCCCGCTGATTCTTCCGTCTTCGCCGTCCGCGCCCGTTCCGGCCGCAGACGTCATCCCCGTGGAACCCACCCGTCCCCCCGAACCCGGCCGCCCCCGCGACCGTGACGGCCCTGAACCGTGACGGACCCCGGCCGCCTGCGCGACCGGAGCTCTGGCACACCGTAACGGCTGATGGGCGGTTTGTGGATGAGTTGCGCCGGGGGCGTGCGCCCGCCCCGGGGACTGCGCTGTCGGCCGAAAGGTCACCCGCCGTACACTCCCGGAGTGACCGTCACCGCAACTTCCGTGGGCCAGTCGGACGAACTGGAGCCCCGCACCGCGCCGACCGCGCGCGGCGCGCGGCTCCTGCGCCTCGTTCCGGCCGCCGCAGCGGCGCTCTTCGGAGTGCTGCTCTACGTCAGCTTCCCGCCGCGCACCCTGTGGTGGCTGGCGCTGCCGGCCTTCGCGGGCTTCGGCTGGGTGCTGCGCGGACGCGGCTGGAAGGCGGCCTTCGGTCTCGGTTACCTCTTCGGCCTCGGCTTCCTGCTGCCGCTGCTGGTGTGGACCGGCGTGGAGGTCGGCCCCGGCCCCTGGCTCGCCCTGGTGGCCATCGAGGCGGTCTTCGTCGCGCTGGTCGGCGTCGGCGTCGCCGCGGTGTCGAAACTGCCGGCCTGGCCGGTGTGGGCGGCCGCGCTCTGGATCGCCGGCGAGGCGGCACGCGCGCGTGTGCCCTTCCGCGGCTTCCCCTGGGGCAAGATCGCCTTCGGCCAGGCGGACGGCGTCTTCCTGCCCCTCGTCGCACTCGGCGGCACCCCCGTGCTCGGCTTCGCGGTCGTCCTGTGCGGCTTCGGCCTGTACGAGCTGGTCCGCCTGGTGTCGGAGCGGCGGCGTACGGGCGAGGTGCGGCGGTCGGCCGCCGCGGTGGCGCTGCTCAGCCTGGCCGTTCCCTTCGGGGCCGCCCTCGCGTTCCGCACGCTGGTGAGCGACAAGGCGGAGGACGGCACCGTGACGGTCGCCGCCATCCAGGGCAACGTGCCGCGCCTCGGCCTGGAGTTCAACGCCCAGCGCCGCGCCGTGCTCGACTACCACGCGCGCGAGACGGAGCGGCTGGCCGCCGAGGTCAAGGCCGGCAGGATCGCCCGGCCCGACATCGTGCTGTGGCCGGAGAACTCCTCCGACGTCGACCCCTTCGCCAACGCGGACGCCGCCTCCGTCATCGACAAGGCGGCCAAGGCGATCGGCGCCCCGATCTCGGTCGGCGGGGTCGTCGAGCGCGACGGCAAGCTCTACAACGAGCAGATCCTCTGGGACCCGGTGAAGGGCCCCACGCAGACGTACGACAAGCGGCAGATCCAGCCGTTCGGCGAGTACCTTCCGCTGCGTTCGCTCATCGGGGCGATCAACAGCGACTGGACGGCGATGGTCCGCCAGGACTTCAGCCGGGGCACCGAGCCGGGCGTGTTCGACATGGCCGACGCCAAGGTGGGCCTGGTCACCTGCTACGAGGCCGCCTTCGACTGGGCCGTGCGCTCCGAGGTCACCGACGGCGCCCAGCTGATCTCCGTGCCCAGCAACAACGCCACCTTCGACCGCAGCGAGATGACCTACCAGCAGCTCGCCATGTCGCGCGTCCGCGCGGTCGAGCACAGCCGGACCGTCACGGTGCCCGTGACCAGCGGCGTCAGCGCGATCATCATGCCGGACGGGAGGATCACTCAGAAGACCGGCATGTTCGTCGCCGACTCCCTGGTGCAGAAGGTGCCCCTGCGCTCCTCGGAGACCCCGGCCACGAAGCTGGGCATCCTGCCCGAGATCGCCCTGGTGCTCGTCGCCGCCGGCGGTCTGGGCTGGGCGATCGGCCTCGGGCTGCGGGCGCGGCGGAGCGCGACGAACTGACGAGGCCGCCCGGACGGGGCCGGATAGGGTCGGATCATGCCGACTCCTGAGTTCATCACCGAGATCCGGGCCTCCGCGGGCCACCAACTGCTCTGGCTTCCCGGCGTCAGCGCCGTCGTCCTCGACGACGAGGGCCGGGTGCTGCTGGGGCAGCGGGCGGACGACCACGAGTGGTGCGTGCTCTCGGGCATCCCGGAACCGGGCGAGCAGCCCGCGGACTGCGCGGTGCGGGAGGTGTACGAGGAGGCGGGCGTGCGGTGCGTCCCCGAACGCGTCGTCATGGTCCGCGCCGGGCGGCGGGTGGAGTATCCGAACGGCGACAAGTGCCAGTTCATGGACATCACCTTCCGCTGCCGGGCCGTCGGCGGCGAGGCGCGGGTCAACGACGACGAGTCCGTGGCGGTGGGCTGGTTCGCGCTGGACGCCCTGCCGCCGATGCGGGAGCGGCAGCTGTTCCGCATCAAGCAGGCGCTCTCCGACGAACCCACATGGTTCGACACCGCGACCTCGCAGTGAGGTAGGGGCGCCCACCCGGCACGGCCTGGCCGCGGCCCGCGACGGCGGCCGCGGAATTCGGTTTCCTGAGGCCGCACCTCGTCGGCGACCGGGACATGGCCGGTTTCGTCGACCGCGCCCCGGGCCGGGTCGTCGCCTACGCCGAACGGCGCGGCGCCGAACGGCCGCGCACCCTCGACGCGTACTTGGCCTCGGGCGTGAGTCCCGCCCGCCCCAAGGATGAACTCCACGTCCACGTCAACACGGTGGCCCAGCGTCGGGAGCGGGCCGGACGTCTTCCGGGCGACGACGGGCAGAGCCCGGTCCGCGCACTGGAGGTCCAACTGGTCCTGAGACCGCGCCGGTTGGCGCCTCCGACCCGCAACTGACGCCGTACGGAGGCAGGTCGGGCGGCGGTTGGACAGACGCCTTTCGGAACAATTTCGCTTGTGGCCGGAAGTGCGCGCCCCCAAGACGGCGTATTCGCCGCATTATGATAGTTATGAGTAGCGAAACTTTCGTTCGGGAACTGCTCGTGCCGAGTGTCCTGTGTCCTTTCCCCGTCATCCATGACGAGAGGGCAGCTCGCAGGGCAGACGAAGAAATCGCTGCTTGGGCACAGAGCCTTGGCCTCTTTCCGGGGCAGCGGGCCGAGCTGAGCGGGTACCGGTTCGGCACGTTCGCGGTGTTGACGCACCCCGACGCGGTCGACGACGATCACCTGTTGCTCGCGGCCCGCAACATGACCGCTCTCTTCGCCGCGGACGACCACTATTGCGACGAGGGAGTCGAAGGCGTCCGCCTGGCGTCGAGCGCCTCGCGGCTCGCGGGGGCGTTGACCGCGCTGGAGAGCCGCTCCCGGATGCCCGACTGCCCCTCGGTCGAGAAGTTCGTCGGCGGCGAACCGGTGACGCGCGCGCTCCGCGAGACCGCGGGCCACCTGGCACGCTTGGGCACGCCGACGCAAGTAGGCCGATTGCGCCACGAGACGATCGCCACGTTCCTGGCCATGGCGGCGGAAAACGCCTGGCGTCTCGCCGGGCGCGCCCCGGATCCCGCGGAGTACCTGGCTCATCGCAAGTACAACGGCGCCATGGCCTGCCTCGTGCTGATCGACGTGGTCGGCGGCTACGAACTGTCGGCCGGTGACTGGGAGGACCCCGGCGTCCGGTCGCTGTCGCTCGCCGCCTCTTTGATGATCATGCTGGTGAACGATCTGTACTCGGTCGCCAAGGAGAGCGCGGACGTCGGCAGCCACAGCCTGCCCACCGTGCTGGCCGCACGCCACGGATGGTGTCTCGAACAGAGCATGAAGGCGACCGGCGAGCTCCACGACCGCCTCATGCGCGACTATCTGCGGCTGGAGCCCGAGGTCGCGCGCGGCGCCTCGCCCGAACTCCGCCGCTACCTCGCCGGACTGCGGCACTGGATGCGCGGAAACCTCGAATGGCACACCCTCACCGGACGGCACAACCATCGCGAGGGACGCCCCACCCCCAGGACGGGACCGCAGGGGCCCACCCATGATCGGCTGGAGGACGATGTGCAGCCCTGGCCCGCCGCCGGATTCTGCCCGCACTGCGGGGACCGCCACGAGGCGGCCACCGCGGTCGCGTAAGTCATCCTTGACCCCCGGTCGGTGCTCCACGATGCTTGTTGCGGCCCATGAGAAGTGTGCCGTAATGAGCAACATCAGACTCAGGTCTCGCACCAACCGAGGAGTGGCCATGACTCATCAGGTCCGTGCTGTCGTCGCGCGCGGCAAGGGCGCCCCCGTCAGCCTGGAAACGATCATCGTGCCCGACCCGGGCCCGGGCGAGGCGCTGGTGAGGATCGAGGCCTGCGGGGTCTGCCACACCGACCTGCACTATCGCGAGGGCGGCATCAACGACGACTTCCCCTTCCTGCTGGGCCATGAGGCCGCGGGCGTCGTGGAGTCGGTCGGGGCGGGCGTCACCGACGTGGCCCCCGGCGACTTCGTGATCCTCAACTGGCGGGCCGTCTGCGGCCAGTGCCGGGCCTGTCTGCGCGGACGGCCGCAGTACTGCTTCGACACGCACAACGCGAAGCAGAAGATGACCTTGCTCGACGGCACCGAGCTGTCGCCGGCCCTGGGCATCGGCGCCTTCGCGGAGAAGACGCTGGTGGCGGCGGGCCAGTGCACCAAGGTCGACCGGGCTGCGTCGGCGGCCGCCGTCGGCCTGCTGGGCTGCGGCGTGATGGCGGGCATCGGCGCGGCCATCAACACCGGTCAGGTCGGACGCGGCGACAGCGTGGCCGTCATCGGCTGCGGCGGCGTCGGGGACGCCGCGGTCGTCGGGGCGCACCTGGCGGGCGCGGCGAAGATCATCGCCGTGGACATCGACGACAACAAGCTGGACACCGCCAAGAAGCTGGGCGCGACCCACACCGTCAACTCCCGCAACGCCGACCCGATCGAGGCGATCCGCGAGCTGACCGGCGGATTCGGCGCCGACGTCGTCATCGAGGCGGTGGGCCGCCCGGAGACGTACAAGCAGGCGTTCTACGCCCGCGACCTGGCCGGCACGGTCGTCCTCGTCGGGGTGCCGACCCCGGAGATGAAGCTGGAGCTGCCGCTGCTGGACGTCTTCGGCCGGGGCGGCGCGCTGAAGTCCTCCTGGTACGGCGACTGCCTGCCGAGCAGGGACTTCCCCATGCTCGTCGACCTCTATCTCCAGGGCCGGCTGGACCTGGACGCGTTCGTCACCGAGACCATCGCGCTGGACGACGTCGAGAAGGCCTTCGAGCGGATGCACGGCGGCGACGTGCTGCGCTCGGTGGTGGTCTTCTGATGGCCGGCGCCCGCATCGAGCGTCTCGTGACCTCGGGGACGTTCTCCCTGGACGGCGGCACCTGGGACGTCGACAACAACGTGTGGATCGTCGGCGACGACAGCGAGGCGATCGTCGTCGACGCCGCGCACGACGCCGCGGCGATCGCCGCGGCCCTCGGCGGGCGCACCCTGCGCGCCATCGTGTGCACCCACGCCCACAACGACCACATCGACGCCGCGCCCGAACTCGCGGCGCGCACCGGCGCCCCGATCCTGCTGCACGGCGACGATCTGCCGCTGTGGAAGCAGACCCACCCCGACCGGATGCCCGACGGCGAACTCTCCGACGGCCAGGTCCTCACCGTGGCCGGCGTCGAACTGACCGTGCTGCACACCCCCGGCCACGCCCCCGGCGCGGTGTGCCTGTACGCGCCGGACCTGGCGGCCCTGTTCAGCGGTGACACGCTCTTCGCGGGCGGGCCGGGGGCGACGGGACGGTCGTACAGCGACTTCCCGACGATCGTGGACTCCATCCGGCACCGGCTGCTGACGCTGGCGGGCGACACCGTCGTGCACACCGGTCACGGGGACGCGACCACGATCGCGGCCGAGGCCCCGCACCTTCAGGAGTGGCTCGACCGGGGCTTCTGACCGTCCTCCCCGCACTGTGCACGCCCCCTCCCGGACCTGTGGTCCGACGAGGTGGGCGTGCATTCGCCGTCTTCATCACTGTTTCGCATCACGCCGAGAGTTGTGTGATGAGAAACAGCAAGAGGCCGTTCCGCGGGCCCTCTGGATGCCTTGACAAGGGTTCGGGGCGACCTCAGACTGATGTTGCGCTTACCGCAATCCGTTTCGCTATACGCACCGAGGTGTCATGATGATTCCCGCGTGCCGACTCGCGGATCTCCCGCGAGGTGAGGCCTTCCGGCTCGACATCGATCCGCCGGTCTCGGTGTTCCACACCGACGACGGCGAGATCTTCGCCATCGACGACACCTGTACCCACCAGGACGCCTCGCTCGCCGACGGCTGGCTGGAGGGCTGCGAGGTGGAATGCCCGCTGCATGCTTCGAAGTTCGACCTGAGGACCGGCGCGGTCGACTCCCCGCCGGCCAAGCTGCCCGTCCGCACCCATGAGGTCGTGGTCGAGGACGGCATGATCCACGTCCGGCTGTCCACGGACGCCCCCAACCTGCCGCCGTGCGTCTCGGCCCGGCTGGCCGGGGGCCCCGCGTGAGGACGGTCGCCGTGGTGGGGGCCTCGCTCGCCGGGCTGTCGGCGGCGCGCTCACTGCGGAAACAGGGCTACGACGGACGCCTGGTCGTCATCGGGGACGAGCCGCACCGCCCCTACGACCGACCGCCGCTGTCCAAGGAGTTCCTGGCCGGCACGCTCGGCGAGGCGGACCTCGCGCTGGAGACGGACGAGGAGGAACTGGCGGCGCAGTGGCTGCTCGGCGTCCGCGCCACCGGACTGGACCGGGCCGAGCGCGCCGTCCGGCTCGCCGACGGCGGGACGCTGCCCGCCGACGGCGTCGTCATCGCGACCGGCGCCGCCGCGCGCACCCTGCCCGGCTCGGAAGGCCTGGCCGGCGTGCACACCCTGCGCACGCTGGACGACGCCCGTGCCCTGCGGGACGAACTGGGCGGCGGCGGACGGCTGGTGGTGATCGGCGGCGGCTTCATCGGCGCCGAGGTCGCCTCCACCGCCTACGCCCTCGGCCTCGACGTCACCGTGATCGAGGCCGCCCCGACGCCCCTGGCCGGACCGCTCGGCGAGACCATGGGCGCCGTCGTCTCCGCCCTCCACGCGGACCACGGCGTACGGCTGTTGTGCGGGGTCGGCGTCAAGGGCCTGAGCGGGGAGGCCCGCGTCGACGCCGTTCTCCTCGAGGACGGCCGCACGGTTCCCGCGGACATCGTCGTCGTCGGCGTGGGCGCCCGCCCCTGCGTCGAGTGGTTGGAAGGATCCGGCGTGGCTCTCGACAACGGCGTCAAGTGCGGCGCGGACGGCCGCACCAGCCTGGCCGGCGTGGTCGCGGTCGGCGACTGCGCCAACTGGTACGACCCCCGCGCCGGGGCCCACCGTCGCGTCGAGCACTGGACCGGTGCGCTGGAGCGTCCCGCCGCGGCCGTCGCGACGCTGCTGGCGGGCGGCGCGGTGGAGCCGGGGGTGCCCCGGCCGCCCTACTTCTGGTCCGACCAGTACGGCGTGAAGATCCAGTTCGCCGGCTCCGCGGTGGGCGCGGACAGTGTGACGGTCGAGGAGGGCGCCTCCGGCGATCGCAACGTCCTGGCCGTCTACCGGCGTGGCGATCGGCCGGTCGCCGTGCTCGGGATGAATCAGCCGAGGCTGTTCACCCGCTGGCGCAAGCAACTGAACGCTGCGCGGTGAGATGAGCACCGTTCCGCGCCCCTACGGGGCGCTCCCCGCTACGACGTTTCCTGAGGAGTGCACCGTGACCTCGACCAGTCTGCCGGACAGCCTGATCGCCACTCTCCCCGGCTCCTCCTACACGGATCCGGCGATCTTCGCCCAGGAGCAGGAGCGCATATTCGAGACCATGTGGTTCTGCGTCGCGCGCTCCTCCGAGCTCGCGAAGCCCGGCGCCTTCCGGACCGTCGACGTGGGTCGCGAGAGCATCCTGGTCACCCGGGCGCGTGACAACTCCGTCCGCGCCTATTTCAACGTCTGCCGGCACCGCGGGGCCAAGCTGTGCACCGAGGAGACCGGCGAGGTCAAACGCGCCTTCCAGTGCCCGTACCACGCCTGGACGTACGACCTGAACGGCAAGCTCGTCGCGGCGCCCAACCTCACCAAGATGCCCGACGTCGGCCGCACCGAGTACGGCCTGGTGAGCGTGGCGGTCCGGGAGTGGCTCGGCTACGTCTGGGTCTGCCTGGCGGAGAACCCGCCGTCCTTCGAGGAGGACGTCATCGGGGAGGTCATCGGCCGCCTCGGCGACGTCGAGTCGATCGAGCGCTACGACATCGACAACCTCGCGGTGGGCAAGCGGATCGTCTACGACGTCAAGGCGAACTGGAAGCTCATCATCGAGAACTTCATGGAGTGCTACCACTGCGCCACCATCCACCCCGAACTCACCGAGGTGCTCCCCGAGTTCGCGGACGGCTACGCGGCCCAGTACTACGTCGGGCACGGCGCGGAGTTCGGCGAGGAGGTCCAGGGGTTCACCGTGGACGGCTCCGCGGGGCTGGACCGGATTCCGGGCGTCGCCGAGGACCAGGACCGCCGCTACTACGCGATCACCGTCCGGCCGCAGGTCTTCATCAACCTCGTCCCCGACCATGTGATCTTCCACCGGATGTACCCGGTGGCCGCCGACCGCACCATCGTCGAGTGCGACTGGCTCTACCTGCCGCACGTCGTCGAGAGCGGCAAGGACGTCAGCCGGTCCGTGGAGCTGTTCCACCGCGTCAACGTGCAGGACTTCGACGCCTGTGAGCGCACGCAGCCCGGGATGAGCTCCCGGCTGTATGCCAAGGGAGGCGTGCTGGTGCCCAGCGAGCACCACATCGGGGCCTTCCACGAGTGGGTGAACGAGCGCCTGGGCGCACCCCGGGGGTGACTCAGCCCAGGTAGCCCATCCGGTGGCTGATTTCGTCCGCGCCCTTGATCAGCACCGGAGCCAGCTCGTGCAGACGCTCCTCGGTGAACCGGTACGAGGGGCCGGAGGCGCTGAGTGCGGCGATGACCTCGCCGTCCCGGTTGCGGACCGGCGCGGCCATGGCGTGCAGGCCGATCTCCAGCTCCTCCAGGGTCCAGGCGTAGCCGCGCTCCTTCGCCTCGGCGAGGTTCTTCTCGAGCCTCGTCCTCGCGGTGATGGTCTGCGGGGTGGACTTCTTCAGACCGGCCTCGGCGATCAGCGCGGCCCGCTCCCTGGCCGGCAGGTGGGCCAGCAGGATCTTGCCGCTCGACGTGGCGTGCAGGGGGGTCAGCTCGCCCACCCAGTTGTGCGCGGTGACCGCGCCAGGGCCGCGCACCTCGTAGAGATTGATCGCGTACTGCTCCTGCATGACGGCGATGTTGACGGTCTCGCCGATCGCCTCGGCGAGCCGCTCGCAGACCGGGCGGCCCTGCTGCGTGATGTCGATGCGTCCCGTGACGGCGCCGGCCAGGCGTACGATGCCGAACCCGAGGCGGTACTTGCCACGCTCGCCCGCCTGCTCCACCAGACCGCGCGCCTCGAGCGCGCCGAGAAGCCGGAAGGCGGTGGACTTGTGAACGTCGATCTCGGCCGCGACCTCACTGACGCCCGCTTCGCCGCGCTGCGCGAGGATCTCCAGGACGCTGATGGCGCGGTCCACCGACTGGACTCCGCCGGCCTGTGAATTCGACGTTTCTGTGTCAGTGCTGTAGTTGCTCACAGTGAAACTATACGCGTAGTAAACAACACGCTTGCAAGTAACGGGACGGAAATCAAGGCTCACTAAGTTGCGTGGTTCGCAACCTGGTGCATATAGCGCTACCGGTACTAGCATGCCTCGCGTATCTACGGCGCGAGCGAGACGAGGCACCATGGCTCCCTTGCAGTACGACTTCGTCATCGTCGGCGGCGGATCGGCCGGCAGCGCACTGGCGAACAGGCTCTCCGCGGACCCGGCGAACCGGGTACTGGTACTGGAGGCCGGCCGGTCCGACTTCCCGTGGGATGTCTTCATCCACATGCCCGCGGCGCTGACCTACCCCATCGGCAGCCGGTTCTACGACTGGAAGTACGAGTCCGAGCCCGAACCCCACATGGGCGGCCGACGCGTCTACCACGCGCGCGGCAAGGTGCTCGGCGGCTCCAGCAGCATCAACGGCATGATCTTCCAGCGCGGAAACCCCATGGACTACGAGCGCTGGGCGGCCGACCCCGGCATGGAGACCTGGGACTACGCGCACTGTCTGCCCTACTTCCGGCGGATGGAGAACTGCCTCGCGGCCGACCCGGACGACGAGTTCCGCGGCCATGACGGCCCTCTCGTCCTCGAACGCGGCCCGGCGAGCAACCCGCTCTTCGGCGCCTTCCTCAAGGCCACCGAGGAGGCGGGCTACGCCCCCACGGACGATGTCAACGGCTACCGGCAGGAGGGTTTCGCCAAGTTCGACCGCAACGTCCACCGCGGACGCCGGCTGTCGGCCTCGAAGGCCTACCTCAAGCCCGTGAGGAAGCGCCCCAACCTCACGGTCAAGACCCGCGCCCTGGTCACCCGTGTCCTGTTCGAGGGCAAGAAGGCCGTCGGCGTCGAGTACCAGCGGGGCAAGGGCGCGCTCCAGCAGGTCCGCGCCAAGGAGGTCATCCTCTGCGGCGGCGCGATCAACTCCCCGCAGCTGCTCCAGCTCTCCGGCGTCGGCAACGCCGAGGAACTGCGCGCCCTCGGCATCGACGTCGTCCACGACCTCCCCGGCGTCGGCGAGAACATGCAGGACCACCTGGAGGTGTACGTCCAGTACGCCTGCAAGCAGCCGGTCTCCATGCAGCCGTACATGGCGAAGTGGCGCGCCCCCTTCATCGGCCTTCAGTGGCTGTTCCGCAAGGGTCCGGCCGCCACGAACCACTTCGAGGCCGGCGGGTTCGCCCGCAGCAACGAGGACGTCGAGTACCCCAACCTGATGTTCCACTTCCTGCCCATCGCGGTCCGCTACGACGGCTCCTCGCCGGCCGGCGGCCACGGCTACCAGGTGCACGTGGGCCCGATGTACTCCGACGCCATCGGCTCGGTGAAGATCAAGAGCAAGGACCCGCGCGACCACCCGGCGCTGCGCTTCAACTACCTCTCCACCGATCAGGACCGCCGCGAGTGGGTCGAGGCGATCCGGGTGGCCCGCAACCTCCTCAACCAGCCCGCGATGGCCCCCTACAACGACGGGGAGGTCTCGCCCGGGCCGCAGGTCGACTCGGACGAGGAGATCCTCGCCTGGGTCGCCAAGGAGGGCGAGACGGCCCTGCACCCGTCCTGCACCTGCAAGATGGGCCCCTCCGCCGACGAGACGGCCGTCGTCGACCCGACCAGCATGCGGGTGCACGGCGTGGAGGGCCTGCGCGTGGTGGACGCGTCCGTCATGCCGTACGTCACCAACGGCAACATCTACGCGCCGGTGATGATGGTCGCCGAGAAGGCCGCCGACCTGATCCTCGGCAAGGAGCCGCTGCCCCCCTCCAAGGCCGCGTACTACCGCCACCGTGACGCCCAGAAGCAGGCCGGGTAGACCTTGGCCGGCCACGGGCTCAGGGCGCTGCTGGAGAGCGTGCGCTACGAGGTGCTGCCGGCCGGGGCGACCGAGGACAAGGTCCTCGCCCATGTCCCGCGCGACGTCGTCGTCACCGTGACGGCGTCGCCGGCCAAGGGCCTGGAACCGACCCTCGACCTCGCCGGCCGGCTCTCGGCGCACGGCTACCGCGTCGTCCCGCACGTGCCCGCGCGGCTGCTGCGGGACGACGCGCACCTGAAGGAGGTCGCGAGCCGGCTCCGCGAGGCGGGGGTGGACGACGTCTTCGTCCCGGCGGGCGACGCGAACCCGCCCGCCGGGGCCTACGACGGGGCGCTGCCGGTGCTGCGCCGGCTGAGCGAGCTGGGCAGGCCCTTCGCGCACGTCGGCGTCACCGGCTATCCCGAGAGCCATCCCCTGATCCACGACGACGTCACGATCCAGGCGATGTGGGACAAGCGGGCGCACGCCACGAACATCGTGAGCAACCTGTGCTTCGACCCCCGGGTGCTGGGGGAGTGGATCGCCCGTGTACGACAGCGGGACGTCACCCTGCCCCTTCATGTGGGCGTCGCCGGGCCCGTGCAGCGGGCGAAGCTGCTCGCGATGGCGACGAAGATCGGGGTCGGGGAGTCGACGCGCTTTCTGACGAAGCACGCGTCGTGGTTCCTGCGCTTCGCCACGCCCGGCGGGTATTCGCCGGAGAGGCTGCTGACGCGCGCCGAGGGGGCCCTCACGGCGCCCGCGGCCGGGGTGGCGGGGCTGCACCTGTTCACGTTCAACCAGATCGCCGAGACGGAGGCGTGGCGGCGGGCCGTGCTGGAGCGGATCGGCCCGTAGGGGGCCTCGTCCTCAAAAAACGCCGGACGGGCTGGGACGCCCGTCCGGCCTTCGCGTGCGGAGCCGCTCGGAACCGCTCAGCGGAAGACCACCGTGCGGTTGCCCTCCACCATGACGCGGCTCTCGCTGTGCCATTTCACCGCGTGGGCGAGGACCTGCGCCTCGACGTCGCGGCCGACCGTGACCAGCTCGCCGGGGTCGAGGGAGTGGTCCACGCGGACGACGTCCTGCTCGATGATCTGGCCCTCGTCGAGGTCCGAGGTCACATAGTGCGCCGTCGCGCCGACGAGCTTCACGCCGCGGTCGTAGGCCTGGTCGTAGGGCTTGGCGCCCTTGAAGCTGGGGAGGAAGGAGTGGTGGATGTTGATGGCGTGACCCTCGAGCTGCTTGCACAGGTCGTCGGAGAGGATCTGCATGTAGCGGGCCAGCACCACCAGGTCGACGTCCAGCTCGCGCACCAGCTCCAGCAGTCGTGCCTCGGCCTCGGCCTTGGTGTCCCTGGTGACCGGGACGTGGTGGAAGGGGACGCCGTAGGTGTCGGCCAGTGCCTCGAAGTCCCGGTGGTTGGAGACGATCGCGGGGATCTCGATGTTGAGGGAGCCCGTGCGCTGCCGGAAGAGCAGGTCGTTCAGGCAGTGCCCGAACTTGGACACCATGATGAGCGTCCGGGTCGGGGTCGACGCGTCCCGAAGGGTCCAGGAGATGCCGTAGGCCTGGGCGACGGGTCCGAATCGGTAACGCAGATTTTCCAGATCGGCGTTTGGATCGGAAACGTCGAAGTGGACCCTCATGAAGAAACGGCCCTGGAGTCGATCATCGAACTGCTGGCTCTCCAGGATGTTGCCGGAGTTCCTCACGAGAAAGCCACTCACGGCGTGGACCAGCCCGGCGCTGTCGGGGCAGGAGAGGGTGAGGACGAACTCACGGCCAGGTTGCGGTCGAGGGGACATGCAGACCTCCGCTGGTGCGTATTGCACAACATGGTGAGCGATACGCAACATGGTCGGGTCGGTGTCGTCTGAGGTCAAGGGTGGCAGGGCAAGTGCCCGCAAAGCTGAATCGTCATCGGTGAACCTCTTGACGCCGGTCAGGACATTCGCCAGGGTGTTCCACCACGAGCAATTGAGTGCATGATGCGCAACGCATTTTCGGTTCAAGGGCTTTGAAGGGCTAGGCGCGTGGCAGACCTGTATGTAGACGGGAAATGGCAGGATCCGGTGGCCGGCGGCCGCCGGGAAATCCGATGTCCCGCTGATGGAACACTCTCGGCCACCGTGTCCGAAGGGACCCGCGCCGACACCGAGGCCGCGATCGCCGCGGCCCGCCGCGCCTTCGACGGGGGCGCCTGGCCACGCACCCCCGAACGCGAGCGGGGAGCGCTGCTGCTGCGCACCGCCGACATCCTGGAGCGCGACGCCAAGGTGTTCGCCCGCGCCGAATCGCTGGACACCGGCAAGCGCCTGGTGGAGAGCGAGTACGACATCGCCGACGTCGTCTCCTGCTTCCGCTACTACGGCGGCATCGCGGGCACCGACGCCGGCCGCGTGATCGACACTGGCCGCGACGACGCGGTCAGCCGCGTCGTCTACGAGCCGATCGGCGTCTGCGGCCTCATCACCCCCTGGAACTACCCGCTGCTCCAGGCGTCCTGGAAGGTCGCGCCCGCCCTGCTGGCGGGCAACACGATCGTCCTCAAGCCCAGTGAGCTGACCCCCTCCACCTCGATCCTGCTGATGCGGGCGCTGGAGGAGGCCGGGCTCCCGGCCGGCGCCGCCAACCTCGTCCTGGGCGCCGGGCCCGAGGTGGGCGCACCGCTGTCCGAGGACCCGGCCGTCGACATGGTCTCCTTCACCGGAGGCCTGGAGACCGGCACACGCATCATGGCCACCGCCGCGGCGGGCGTGAAGAAGGTGGCCCTGGAACTCGGTGGCAAGAACCCCAACGTCGTGTTCGCCGACGCCGACTTCGAGACGGCCGTGGACTTCGCTCTCACGGCCGTCTTCCTGCACTCCGGGCAGGTCTGCTCGGCCGGCGCCCGGCTGATCGTCGAGGACTCGCTGCACGACCGGTTCGTCGACGAGGTCGTCCGCCGGGCACGGCAGATCCGCCTGGGCGGGCCCTTCGACGCCGACGCCGAGACCGGCGCGCTGATCTCCGCGGCGCACCGGGACAAGGTCGAGGCGTACGTCGCCGCCGGCCTCGCCGAGGGCGCCGTACTGCGCTGCGGCGGCGCCCGCCCCGACGACCCGGCCCTGGCAGACGGCCACTACTACCCGCCGACCGTCCTCGACGAGTGCCGGCAGGACATGCGCGTGGTGCACGAGGAGTCCTTCGGGCCGGTGCTCACCGTGGAGCGCTTCACCGACGAGGACGACGCCGTCCGCATCGCCAACGACACCGAGTACGGACTCGCCGGAGCCGTCTGGACGCAGGACGCCGGCAAGGCCCAGCGGGTCGCCGGGCGGCTGCGCCACGGCACGGTGTGGATCAACGACTACCACCCCTATGTGCCGCAGGCGGAATGGGGTGGCTTCGGGCACTCGGGCGTGGGTCGGGAGCTGGGACCGACCGGCCTGGCCGAGTACCGAGAGCCCAAACACATCTGGCAGAACATCCAACCCCGGCCGCAGCGCTGGTTCCGCGGCTGAACGCCGAAAAGAGGTCGATCGTGACCCCAACACAGACCGAGGTCCCCCAGCGGCGCGGTACGCCCCAGGACTCGGACTCCACCCCGGTCATCTCCGTGCGCAATCTGTGGAAGGTGTTCGGGCCGAAGGCCGACCGGGTACCGGACTCCGAGGAGCTGTGCGGCCTCACCCGCCGCGAGCTCATGGACCGCACCGGATGCACCGCCGCCGTACGCGATGTGAACTTCGAGGTCGCGCCGGGCGAGGTCTTCGTCGTGATGGGCCTGTCCGGTTCGGGCAAGTCCACGCTGGTGCGATGTCTGACCCGGCTGATCGAGCCGACCTCCGGCGAGGTCGTCTTCGAGGGCAAGGACATCCTCGACGCCGACGACAAGCGCCTGCGCGACCTGCGGCGGCGCAAGTTCTCGATGGTCTTCCAGCACTTCGGTCTGCTGCCCCACCGCCGCGTCGTCGACAACGTGGCGTTCGGTCTGGAGATCCGCGGCATGGGCAAGGGCGAGCGCACCCGGCGGGCCCAGGAGGTCGTCGAACTGGTCGGCCTCGCCGGCTACGAGAACTCCTACCCCGACCAGCTCTCCGGCGGCATGCAGCAGCGCGTGGGCCTCGCCCGGGCGCTGGCCGGCGACCCGGACGTGCTCTTCTTCGACGAGCCGTTCTCGGCGCTCGACCCGCTCATCCGCCGTGACATGCAGAACGAGGTCATCCGACTGCACCACGAGGTCGGCAAGACGATGGTGTTCATCACCCACGACCTGTCCGAGGCGCTCAAGCTGGGCGACCGCATCCTCATCATGCGCGACGGCAAGATGGTCCAGTGCGGCACCGGCGACGAGCTGGTCGGCGCCCCGGCGGACGACTACGTCCGCGAGTTCGTCAAGGACGTGCCGCGCGGCGATGTGCTGACCCTGCGCTGGATCATGCGACCGGTGGAGGACGGCGACACCCTCGACGGCCCCGAGCTGGGCCCGGACGTCGTGGTGCGGGAGGCCACCCGGGCGGTGCTCGCGGCCGACCGGCCGGTCAAGGTCGTCGAGAACGGCAAGCTGCTCGGCATCGTCGGCGACGAGGAGATCCTCGCGGTCGTCGCCGGGCAGGAAGGCGACATGTGATGACCGTCGTCATGGAGAAACCGGAGCAGACGGAGCCGGTGGCGAAAGCCGCCCCCGTCGTGGGCACGCGCAGGATCAGCCGCTCCATGGTCGTGGGCGCGATCCTGCTCGGCTGGCTGCTGCTGTTCGCCGTGCTGCGCGGCAAGCAGACCCTCACCCTGGCGGCGGCGGACCTGACCGATCTGCACCGGTGGTTCAACGACGTCAACGACTCGATCGGCGCGAACCGCAACTCCAACCCGCTCTTCCTCTACTTCTTCAACGAGATCCGCCTGGTCATCGACAACCTGGTGACCTTCGTCCAGGGGCTGATCTCGCAGCCCACCGGCGACCGCCCGCTCCCGCAGATCGGCTGGCTCGGCGTCGTCGGCATCGCCGGGTATGTCGCCTGGGCCGTGGGCAACTGGCGGGTCGCGCTGCTGGCGGTGGCCGGGTTCACCTTCTTCGGGCTGCAGGGCCTGTGGCAGGAGAGCATGGACACCCTCGCGCTCACCCTGTCCGCGGTCTTCGTGGCGCTGCTGTTCGCGATCCCGCTGGGCGTGTGGGCGGGGCTGTCCGACCGGTTCAACCGGGTCATGACGCCCTTCCTGGACTTCATGCAGACGATGCCCACCTTCGTCTATCTGGCGCCGCTGACCCTGTTCTTCCTCATCGGCGGGGCCTCCGCCACGATCGCCACGGTGATCTACGCGGCGCCGCCGGCGATCCGTATCACCGCGCACGCCATCCGTTCGGTGCCGGAGACCACCGTCGAGGCGGCCGACTCGCTGGGCGCGACCCGCTGGCAGGGGCTGCTGAAGGTCCTGCTGCCGATGTCCAAGCGGACCGTGGTCATGGGCGTCAACCAGTCGATCATGGCCGCTCTGGCCATGGTGACCATCGCGGCCCTGATCGACGCGCCCGGCCTCGGCAAGACCGTCGTGCAGGCGCTCCAGTCGCTCGACGTCGGCACCGCCTTCAACGCGGGCCTGTCCATCGTCGTCATGGCCATCGTGCTCGACCGGGTCACGACCGCGGCCAGTGGACGGGCGGAGGCGGCCCGGAACTCGAAGAACCGGTTCCTCGCCTGGCGGCGGCCGCTGCTGGGCGCGGGCGCGGTGGTCACCCTGGTCCTGGTCTACCTGTCGAACACCTACCTGTGGGCGGCGGAGTTCCCCGGCGACGGCGGAGTCGGCAGCTCCATCGCGAGCGCGGCCGACTCCAGCACGACCTGGGTGCAGGACAACCTCTCCGGCCTCACCAACGCGGTCCGCGACGCCATCACCAACGGTCTGCTCAATCCGTTCCAGACGCTGCTCACCGACTCCCCGTGGTGGCTGGTCGGCGCGGTCCTGATCGGGCTCGGCGTGGTGCTGGGCGGCTGGCGCGCCGGCGTCACCACGGCCGTGTGCGTGGGCCTGCTGGTCGGCACCGGAGTGTGGTCGGACGCCATGACGACGATGGCGTCGACCCTGGTCGCCACGGTCATCGTGATGCTGTTCGGCATGGCCTTCGGCGTGTGGATGGGACGCAGCGCGCTGGTGGACCGGCTGCTGCGGCCCACCCTGGACGCGGCACAGGTCATGCCGCCGTTCGTCTATCTCGTGCCGTTCCTCGCGCTGTTCGGCGCGACCCGCTTCACGGCGATCGTCGCCGCGGTCGTCTACGCGGCTCCCGTCGCGATAAAGATCATCGCGGACGGGGTGCGCAACGTGCCCGCGACCACCGTGGAGGCGGCCACCTCCGCCGGGTGCAACACCTGGCAGATCATCACCAAGGTCCAGCTGCCGATGGCACGCAGCGCCCTGACTCTCGCGACCAACCAGGGCCTGATCTACGTGCTGTCGATGGTTGTGGTGGGCGGCCTGGTAGGCGCGGGCGCCCTCGGCTACGACGTCGTGGCCGGCTTCTCGCAGGGGCAGCTGTACGGGAAGGGGCTGGCCGCGGGGCTGGCCATCGTCCTTCTCGGAGTCATGTTCGACCGGATCACTCAGGCAGCGGCGCGACGTGTCGGCGCGTAAGGAGCTACGGACCATGGCAAGGCAAGCGAAACACTGGAGAGTCGGCGCGGCCGGTATGGCGGTTCTCGGGCTCACCCTCACCGCCTGCGGCGGTGCGAAGGTCGGGGACAGCAGTTCCTCGGGGTCCGACAGCTCGGGCGGCTCCGCCAAGTGCGGCGCCTTCAACCTCGCGGTCAACCCGTGGGTGGGCTACGAGGCGGACGCGGCGGTCGTCGCGTACGTCGCGGAGAACGACCTCGGCTGCAAGGTCACCAAGAAGGACCTGAAGGAGGAGATCGCCTGGCAGGGCTTCGGGACGGGCGAGGTCGACGCCGTCCTGGAGAACTGGGGCCACGACGATCTGAAGAAGAAGTACGTCGAGGGGCAGAAGACGGCCGTGGAGGCCGGCTCTACCGGCAACAAGGGCATCATCGGCTGGTACGTGCCGCCGTGGCTGGCGAAGGCCTACCCCGACATCACCGACTGGAAGAACCTCAACAAGTACGCGGCGAAGTTCAAGACCTCGGAGTCGGGCGGCAAGGGCCAGCTGCTCGACGGTGACCCGTCGTACGTCACCAACGACGAAGCCCTGGTCAAGAACCTGAAGCTGGACTTCAAGGTGGTGTACGCGGGCAGCGAGACCGCGCTCATCCAGGCCTACCGCAAGGCCGAGAAGAACAAGGAATGGGTGATCGGCTACTTCTACGAGCCGCAGTGGTTCCTCTCCGAGGTGCCTTTGGTGAAGGTGAACCTGCCCGCGTACACGGCCGGCTGTGACGCCGACGCCGAGAAGATCGCGTGCGACTACCCCGTGTACGACCTGGACAAGATCGTCAGTGCGAAGTTCGCCAAGTCGGGCAGCCCGGCCTATGACCTGGTGAAGAACTTCAACTGGACGAACGACGACCAGAACGTCGTGGCGAAGTACATCGCCGTGGACAAGATGACGCCCGAGGCGGCGGCGAAGAAGTGGGTCGACGCCAACCGCGCCAAGGTGGACGCCTGGATCAAGTAGGCCGGTCGCGGATGCCCGGTGGGCGGTGTGCCTCGTGCACACCGCCCACCGGGCATCGCTGTTTTCCGGGCCGCTTTTCGAGGCCTTCCTCCGACGTCACGGCCCTCTTGACACCCACCTGCACGACAGGCACATTGAGTTGCGCAACCTGAATCACGTTGCGTAGAAAGCAACTGAACCGGAGGTGCGGCGATGGCGGGACCCCGAGTGGTCATCATCGGAGCGGGCGTCGTTGGAGCGGCACTCGCGGACGAGATCTCCGCGCGAGGCTGGACCGATGTGACCGTGGTCGACCAGGGCCCGCTGCCGGCCACCGGGGGCTCCAGCTCGCACGCCCCGGGGTTGGTCTTCCAGACGAACTCCTCCAAGACCATGACCGAGCTGGCCCGCTACACCGTCGAGAAGTTCTGCTCCCTCGACGTCGACGGCAAGCCCTGCTTCCTCCAGGTCGGCGGCCTCGAAGTGGCGACCACCCCCGAGCGCCTCACCGAGATCCGGCGCCGCCACGGCTGGATCACCGCCTGGGGCATCGAGGCCCGCCTCCTGACCGCCGAGGAATGCGTCGAGCAGCACCCGCTGGTCGACCCGGACCGGGTCCTCGGCGGCCTCCTGGTGCCCACCGACGGCCTCGCCAAGGCGGTCCTCGCCGTCGAGGCGCAGATCCGCCGGGCCACCGAGCGCGGCGTCCGCTTCCTGGCCCGCCACGAGGTCCTCGACGTGACCCGCGCCGACGGCGAGGTGACCGGCGTCCGCACCGACCAGGGCGAGATCCCCGCCGACATCGTCGTGTGCTGCGCCGGCATCTGGGGCCAGAGGATCGCCCGCATGGTCGGCATGAACCTGCCGCTCACGCCGCTCGCCCACCAACTCGCCTGGACCGGCCCGGTACCGGCGCTCGCGGGCCAGACGGAGGAAGCGGTCCGGCCGATCCTGCGCCACCAGGACGCCGACCTCTACTACCGCGACCGCTTCGACGCCATCGGCATCGGCTACTACGGCCACCGCCCGATGCCCGTCTCCGTCGACGACATCCTCTCCGTGGACGAGGCCGAGTCGATGCCGTCGGTCCTGAAGTTCACCGAGGAGGACTTCGAGGACGCCTGGACCGAGACGCGGTCCCTGCTCCCCGCGACGCGGGAGGCCAAGGTCGAGGAGGGCATCAACGGCCTGTTCTCCTTCACCACCGACAACTTCCCGCTCCTCGGCGAGTCCCCGGACGTCAAGGGCTTCTGGGTCGCCGAGGCCGTCTGGGTCACCCACTCCGCGGGCGTCGGGCGGGCCATGGCCGAATGGCTGGTCGACGGCCACTGCTCCTCCTTCGACCTGCACGAATGCGACGTCAACCGCTTCGAGCCGCACCAGCTGTCCCCGGAGTACGTGCTGGCCCGCGACTGCCAGAACTTCGTGGAGGTCTACGACATCCTCCACCCGCTCCAGCCCTCCGGCGCCCCGCGCCCGATCCGCACCAGCCCCTTCCACGCCCGCCAGCAGGAGCTGGGCGCCTTCTTCCTGGAGGCGGGCGGCTGGGAGCGCCCGCAGTGGTACGAGGCCAACGCGGAGCTGGTCGAGGGGCGCAGTATCCCGACCCCCAACGACTGGGCGGCGCGGTACTGGTCGCCGATCGTCGGCGCCGAGGCGCAGGCCACCCGCGAGACCGTCGCGATGTACGACATGACGGCCCTCAAGCGGATCGAGGTCGCCGGCCCCGGCGCGGGCGCCTTCCTGGACCGGCTGTGCACCGGCAAGATCACCAAGTCCGTCGGCTCGGTGACGTACACCCTGCTCCTGGACCACGACGGCGGCATCCGCAGCGACGTCACCATCGCCCGGCTGGCCCCCGACCGCTACCAGGTCGGCGCCAACGGCAACCTCGACCTCGACTGGTTCACCCGCCACCTCCCCGCCGACGGCCGCGTCCAGGTCCGCGACATCACCCCCGGCACCTGCTGCATCGGCCTGTGGGGCCCGCTCGCCCGCAAGGTCCTCCAGCCCCTGACGGACGAGGACTTCTCGGGCGACGGCCTCAAGTACTTCCGCGCCAAGCGCGCCTACATCGGCTCGGTCCCCGTCACCGCGATGCGGCTGTCGTACGTCGGCGAGCTCGGCTGGGAGCTCTACACCACCGCCGACCAGGGCCTGAAACTGTGGGACACCCTGTGGCAGGCGGCCAAGCCCCTCGGCGGCGTCATCGCCGGCCGCGGCGCCTTCAACAGCCTCCGCCTGGAGAAGGGCTACCGCTCCTTCGGCACCGACATGACCTACGAGCACGACCCCTACGAGGCCGGCGTCGGCTTCGCCGTCAAGACCGACAAGGACGACTTCATCGGCAAGGCGGCACTGGAGCGGCGGCGGGCCGACGTACGGCGCAAGCTGACCTGCCTCACCATCGACGACCCGGAGTCGGTCGTCATGGGCAAGGAGCCGGTCTACGACGGCGAGCGCGCCGTCGGCCATGTCACCAGCGCGGCCTACGGCTACACCATCGGCAAGGGCATCGCCTACGCGTGGCTGCCGACGGAACTCACGGCCCCGGGGACGACCGTGCACATCGGCTACTTCGACCGGCGAGTCGAGGCGGTCGTCGCCGAGGAGCCCCTGTTCGACCCGACGATGTCCCGTCTCCGTGGCTAAGGAGTACCGCAAGTGACGGCACAAATCCTCGACGGCAAGGCGACCGCTGCCGAGATCCGTCGTGAACTCGCCGACCGGGTGGCCAAGTTGACGGCCGACGGCGGTCGCCCGCCGGGCCTCGGCACGGTGCTGGTCGGCGACGACCCGGGCAGCCGGGCCTACGTCGCCGGCAAGCACCGCGACTGTGCCCAGGCAGGCATCGCCTCCATCCGCCGGGACCTGCCCGCCGACGCCACCCAGCGGCAGGTCGAGGACGTCGTCGACGAACTCAACGCCGACCCCGCCTGCACCGGCTACATCGTCCAGCTCCCGCTGCCGCGCCACCTCGACGCGGCCGCCGTGCTGGAGCGCATGGACCCGGCCAAGGACGCCGACGGCCTGCACCCCGTCAGCCTCGGCCGGCTCGTCCTGGGCGTCGACGCCCCGCTGCCCTGCACCCCGCGCGGCATCGTCGAACTGCTCCGCCGCCACGACGTCCCGCTCGCCGGCGCACGCGTGTGCGTGATCGGCCGGGGCATCACGGTCGGACGGCCGATCGGACTCCTCCTCACCCGCCGCTCCGAGAACGCCACCGTCACCCTGTGCCACACCGGCACCAAGGGCCTGGCCTGGCACGTACGCGAGGCCGACATCGTCGTCGCCGCCGCCGGCTCGGCCGGGCTGATCACCAAGGACATGCTGCGCCCCGGCGCGGCGGTTCTGGACGTCGGCATCACCCGCGACGACCAGGGCACTCTGGTCGGCGATGTGCACCCGGACGCCGCCCAGGTGGCCGGATGGATCGCGCCGATGCCCGGAGGCGTGGGACCCATGACGCGGGCGATGCTGCTCGCCAACGTAGTCGAGGCCGCCGAGAGGAACGCGAACACCGTATGAACCTGTCCCTCGTGACGGACGGAGACGTCCGATGAGCCCCCGCACCCCCGGCGCCGAGCTCCCCGAGCACCCCGACTGGCTGTGGCGCACGCCCGAGCCGAAGCGCAGCTACGACGTCATCGTCGTGGGCGGCGGCGGCCACGGCCTGGCCACCGCCCACTACCTGGCCAAGAACCACGGCATCACCAACGTCGCCGTGCTGGAGAAGGGCTGGCTCGCGGGCGGCAACATGGCCCGCAACACCACGATCATCCGCTCCAACTACCTGTGGGACGAGAGCGCGGGCATCTACGAGCACTCGCTCAAGCTGTGGGAGGGACTGGCGGAGGAGCTCGACTACCCGATCCTCTTCTCCCAGCGCGGCGTGCTCAACCTCGCCCACAGCCTCCAGGACGTCCGCGACAGCGTGCGCCGCGTGGAGGCCAACCGCCTCAACGGCGTCGACGCGCAATGGCTGGACGCCGAGCAGGTCGAAGAGGTCTGCCCGATCGTCAACATCTCACCGGACGTCCGCTACCCGGTCCTGGGCGGCACCTACCAGCCGCGCGCCGGCATCGCCAAGCACGACCACGTGGCATGGGGCCTGGCCCGCTCCGCCGACGCGGCCGGCGTCGACATCATCCAGAACTGCGAAGTGACCGGCCTCGACATCGTCGGCGGCCGGGTGGTCGGAGTCCAGACCACCCTGGGCCCCATCGCGGCGGGCAAGGTCGCGCTCTGCTCGGCCGGTCACACCTCGGTCCTCGCCGCCATGGCCGGCATCGAACTCCCGCTGCAGAGCCACCCGTTGCAGGCTCTGGTCTCCGAACTGCTGGAGCCGGTGCACCCGACGGTCGTCATGTCCAACGCCGTCCATGTGTACGTCAGCCAGGCGCACAAGGGCGAGCTGGTGATGGGCGCGGGCATCGACTCCTACAACTCGTACACCCAGCGAGGCGCGTTCCACATCATCGAGGAGCAGATGTCGGCGGCGCTGGAGCTGTTCCCGGTCTTCGCGCGAGCCCATGTGCTGCGCACCTGGGGCGGCATCGTCGACGTCAGCCCCGACGCCTCGCCCATCGTCGGCCTCTCCCCGGTCGACAACCTCTACCTCAACTGCGGCTGGGGCACAGGCGGGTTCAAGGCCACCCCGGGCGTCGGCTGGGTCTACGCCCACACCATCGCCCACGACACTCCTCACCACCTCAACGCCCCCTTCTCGCTCGACCGTTTCACCACCGGCGCGCTCGTCGACGAGCACGGCGCGGCCGCGGTGGCCCACTAGTCCACCAGGGAGTCGAACCATGCTGCTCATCCCCTGCCCCTGGTGCGGGCCCCGCGACGAGGCCGAGTTCCACTACGGCGGCCAGGCCCACGTGCCCTACCCGCAGGACCCGGCGTCCCTCACCGACGAGGAGTGGGCCCGCTACCTGTTCTTCCGCGACAACCCGAAGGGCCCGTTCGCCGAACGCTGGACCCACGCGGCGGGCTGCCGCCGCTGGTTCAACGCGGTACGGGACACGTCGACGAACGAGATACTGACGGTGTACAGGTCGGGAGAGGAACGCCCGGCGGCTCCTGAGCCCCGTCCCGTGCACTCAGCCCGTCTGGGGGCACCCCCTCTGGGGGAGTTTGAGGACAAGGCCCCTTCGGGGCCGACGGGGGGCCAGGGGGCAGAGCCCCCTCGCGGGGTCGAAGGGGCGGAGCCCCTGGGGACGGTGGGGGTCCCCTCTCTGGGGGAGGGCAAGGGCGGCGAGGGCGAAGCATCATTCCGCCACCCCACCCGCGGCCGAATCCACCGGGACACCCCCCTCACCTTCACCTTCGACGGCACCGAATACCAGGGCTACAAGGGCGACACCCTCGCCTCCGCCCTCCTCGCGGGCGGCGTCGTCCAGGCCGGCACCAGCATCAAGCTCGGCCGCCCGAGAGGCATCTTCTCGGCCGGCGTCGAAGAGCCCAACGCGGTGGTCCAGATCGAGGCCCCCTTCCCCGAGCCGATGCTTCCCGCGACGGCCGTCGAGCTGTACGACGGCCTGGTCGCGAGCAGCCTCCCCGGTCAGGGCCGCCTGGCCACCGAACCGGACCCCGCCCGCTACGACGCCGTCCACGCCCACTGCGATCTGCTGATCGTCGGAGCGGGCCCGGCCGGCCTCGCGGCCGCCGCGGCGGCCGCGAGAAGCGGCGCCCGTGTCATCCTCACCGACGACCAGCCGGAGCCCGGCGGCAGCCTCCTGGGCACGGCCGAACACCTCGACTGGGTGGAGCAGGTCACCGGGCAGCTCGACACGGCACCCGAGGTGCGAGTCCTGCGCCGCACGACCGTGTTCGGCTACTACGACGACAACCACCTCCTCGCCGTCGAACGCCGTACCAACCACCTCGGCGCGGCGGCCCCCGAGAACGTCTCCCGCGAGCGCGTCTGGCGCATCCGGGCCCGTCGAGTCGTCCTCGCCACCGGCGCCCACGAACGGTCACTCGCCTTCGCGGACAACGACCGTCCCGGAGTGATGCTGGCGGCCTCGGCCCGCACCTACGTCAACCGCCACGGCGTCCTGCCCGGCCGTCACGCGGTCGTCTTCACCACCAACGACAGCGCCTACGCGGCAGCGCTGGACCTCGACGCGGCCGGCCTGGACATCGCGGCGATCGTCGACACCCGCGCCGAAGCCGGCGAGTGGGCGGAGCGCGCCCGGGCGGCCGGCATCCAGGTGCTGACCGGGCACGCCGTCACCGGCACGGAGGGCGAGGCGCGCCTCACCGCCGTGACCGTCGCCCCGTTCGGGGAGTCCACCGGGCAGCGGGAGTTCGCCGCCGACCTGCTGCTGGTCTCCGGCGGCTGGAACCCTGTGGCGCACCTGTTCAGCCAGGCGGGCGGCAAGCTGCGCCACGACGAGACGCTGGGCTCCTTCGTACCCGACAGCTGCCGCCAGGCGGTCGAGGTCGTGGGCGGCGCGAACGGCGTCCTCGACCTGCCCGCCGTCCTCGCCCAGGGCGCCGCCGCCGGCGCACGCGCCGTCGAGGCCGAGGGCTACACCGCCGCCGCGCCCCGTCTCCCTGCCACGGACGCCCCGCCGCGGACGACGGCGGCCATGCACGTGTACGTCGTCCCCGGCACCCCGGGCGCCCCCCGCTTCGTCGACCTGCAACGGGACGTCACCGTCGACGATCTGGTCCGGGCGACCGGCGCCGGAATGCGCTCGGTCGAGCACACCAAGCGGTACACCACGGCCGGCACCGCCAACGACCAGGGCAAGACCTCCGGCGTCCTGGCCAGTGGCGTCGTCGCCGAACTGCTCGGGGTGGACGTCTCGGCGCTCGGCACGACCACGTTCCGGCCGCCCTACACGCCGGTCTCCTTCGCGACGCTCGCCGGCCGGGACCGCGGCGCGCTCCACGACCCGATCCGCACGACCGCCGTCCACGAGTGGCATGTCGCGCACGGCGCGCTCTTCGAGAACGTCGGCCAGTGGAAGCGGCCCTGGTACTACCCGCAGGGCGGCGAGGACATGGAGACCGCGGTGCTGCGCGAGTGCGCAGCCGCCCGCGAGAGCGTCGCCTTCATGGACGCCTCCACCCTCGGCAAGATCGACGTCCAGGGTCCCGACGCGGCCGCCTTCCTCGATCTGCTCTACACCAACATGATGAGCACGCTGAAGGTCGGCATGATCCGCTACGGCGTCATGAGCCGTCTGGACGGCATGATCTTCGACGACGGCACGGTCATCCGCGTCGCCCAGGACCGCTTCCTCGTCACCACGACCACGGGCAACGCGGCGGCCGTGCTGGACTGGATGGAGGAGTGGCTCCAGACCGAGTGGCCCGAACTCCGCGTCCACTGCACCTCCGTGACCGAACAGTGGGCCACCGTGGCCCTGGTCGGCCCGAAGTCCCGCGCGGTGCTCGGCGCGCTCGCGCCCGAACTGGCCGTCTCCAACGAGGACTTCCCGTTCATGGCCTGGCGCGAGACGACCGTCGCCGGCATCGACGCGCGCGTCTGCCGGATCAGCTTCTCCGGCGAACTCGCCTACGAGATCAACGTGTCACCGTGGGAGGCCCTCGCCCTGTGGGAGGCACTGTACGAGGCGGGCGCCCCGTACGGCATCACCCCGTACGGCACGGAGACCATGCACGTCCTGCGCGCCGAGAAGGGCTACCCGATCATCGGCCAGGACACGGACGGCACGGTGACTCCGCAGGATCTCGGCATGGGCTGGGCGGTGTCGAAGAAGAAGCCCGACTTCATCGGCAAGCGCTCCTACGCCCGCGCCGACGCCGTCCGCCCCGACCGCAAGCACCTGGTCGGCCTGCTCCCCGAGGACCCGGGCGCCTTCCTCCCCGAGGGCACCCACCTGGTCGCCGACAGCGTGCTGCCCGCACCGCCCGTCCCGATGCTCGGCCATGTCACCTCCAGCTACCGCAGCGCCGCCCTCGGCCGGACCTTCGCGCTCGCCCTCATCAAGGGCGGCCGGGACCGCATCGGCGAGCGCCTGTACGCCCCCGTGGGCGACCGGCTGGTTCCGGTGACGGTCGCAAGCCCCGTCCTCTACGACCCCGAGGGAGCCCGCCGCGATGGCTGACACCGCACTCACCGCCCCGCCCCGCAGCCCCCTGTCGCACGCCGCGGGTCGTCTGGCCGCCGCCACCCGCGCCTCCGGGGGCGCGATCCGGTTGGCCGAACTGCCCTTCCTGGCCCAGCTCGATGTGCGTCTCGACGCCAAGGGGGCGGCGGCGGACGCCGTCGGCCTCGCACTGGACCTCCAACTGCCCCTCGAACCCAACTCCGTCGTCCACGCGGGGGAGTTGTCGGTGCTGTGGCTCGGCCCGGACGAATGGCTGCTGATGGGCCGGCCGGGCACCCAACGGGACCTGGAGAGCCGGATCAGGGAGGCCGCCGAAGACGCACCCGTGTCCGTCACCGACGTCTCCGCCCAGCGCACCACGCTGCTCGTCACCGGCCCCCGCGCCCGCGACCTGCTGGCCCACGGCTGCCCGCTGGACCTGCACCCGCGCGCCTTCGGCGCCGGCCGCTGCGCCCAGACGACCCTGGGCCGCACCCAGGTCGTCCTGGTCGCCCGGGACGAACCCCGGGCCGGATTCTGGGTCCTGGTCCGTGCGTCCTTCGCCGGCTACCTGACGGACTGGCTGCTGGACGCGGCGACGGAATACGTCTGACACCTCGACGAGGTCAGCTGTGGGAGCCCCCTGAGGGCTCCCACAGCTGACCTCGTCTTCTGTCCGTCAGCATTCGATGATGTTGACCGCCAGCCCGCCCCGGGCCGTCTCCTTGTACTTGACGCTCATGTCGGCGCCCGTTTCCTTCATGGTCTTGATGACCTTGTC
>NZ_JBFAKW010000119.1:0-29395 GCF_040655955.1 Streptomyces sp. NPDC050263
GCGGGGGGCTGGGGGTCTGCGGGGCGGCCGCGCACCTCGGCCGGTGCCGAGGTGCGCTGCCGAGGTGTGTCGCCGAGCTGACGGCTGGTCAGGACGGGCCAGAACGGGGACACCCCGAGGAGGCTCTCCTTGACGGCGTCCCCGTCCTGCGACGGCCGAGACCAGTCGAGGCTGCCCGCGTTCTGCAGGGCCGCGTTGACGGTCTGGGGCGATGCGGTCGGGTGAGTGGCTCGGTACAGCGCCGCGCCGCCCGCCACCTGCGGCGCGGCCATGGAGGTGCCGGACATGGTGGTGTAGCCGCCGGCGAGGTAGGTCGACCGGATGCACACGCCCGGTGCGATCAGGTCGACGTCAGAGCCGAAGTTGGAAAAGTCGGCGAAGGTATCGTCCTGGTCGGCGCGGCAGGCCGGCCCGACCAGGCCGCCGGGCTTCCCGTCGAAGTCCGCCAGAGCGCTGACGGTGATCACTTCGTCGTATGCGGCCGACACGGTGTTCTTGGCGTCGGCGTGGCTGTTGCCGGCCGCCACGTCGTAGGTGACGCCCTTGGCGACCGAGTTGCAGATGGTCTGATGCATGGCGTCGCCGTTGGTCCTGCCGCAGTCGCCGTTGTCGGTGGCGTCACCGCCCAGGCTCATGTTGGCTACGTCGATCTCGTCGGTGTGCTGGGTGCCGTAGTCGATGCCGCGGAGGACGGTCGAGGTGGATCCCATGCCTAGGGGATTGAGCGGTGCTGTCACGTTGGCCGATCGCATGGGATGATCATGGTCGGGAGGGTCTTGTCGTGGAGAGCGCGTTGCCGTCGTACAGGGGGCACCGGTACCCGGTGGAGATCATCTCTCATTGCGTGTGGCTGCACTTCCGGTTCCCGCTCAGCTTCCGCGAGGTCGAGGAGCTGATGCTCGAGCGCGGCGTCATCGTCTCCTACGAAAGCATCCGCCGCTGGTGCGTGAAGTTCCGCCAGGCCTACGCGAACTCCTTGCGCCGTCGGCGCCCGCAGCCTGGCGACAAGTGGCATCTGGATGAGGTCTTCATCAGTATCAACGGGGAGCAGAAGTACCTTGACGGGCCGTCGACCAGGACGGGAACGTGCTCGACATCCTGGTCCAGAACCGCCGGGACAAGGCTGCGGCCAGGCGGTTCTTCCGCCGGCTCCTCAAGGAGACCGGGTCGACACCGCGGGTGGTCGTCACCGACAAGCTCCGCTCCTACGCCGCCGCCCACCGTGAGGTGATGCCCTCGGTGGAGCACCGCTCACACAAGGCCCTGAACAACCGGGCCGAGAACAGCCACCAGCCGACCCGGCAACGCGAACGCGCGATGAAGGGCTTCCGCAGCGTCGGTGGTGCTCAAAGATTCCTGGCTGCCTTCAGCGGCATCTCACCTCACTTCCGACCCGGCCGCCACCAGCGCACCGCACCCGACCACCGCCTCGAGATGACCGTCCGCTTCACGATCTGGGACCAGATCCCCGGTGCCTTCGGCCTGCCTGCTACGGCGTGACCGAGAGCCGACAACCGGTTCGACCACGCCCTGACACACGCCAGACGCCGTCAACCCCCGACAACGTGACAACGCCGATTGAGCACCTGTACCGGCCACAGCCGCAGCTGCTATCTGGTCCGCATGGGTGCGGCGATCCGCTCCACGATCTCCTCGATCTGAACCAGGCACTCGTGTACTTGTGGTGGAGGTGCGCCAAGAGGGTCGTTCACGTCTACGTCACCCATGTGTGTCGACACGGCACCACGGCGAGCGGCCGCGCCCTGGACGAGGGTCACAAACCGCGCGGCCAAATCCACCGCGCCTGCGGCGTCCTCTGAACGCACCAGCCGGGCGAACTCACGGAAGGTGAATGCACGGGACAACGCCCGCACAGGGGACAGCCGCACAGCGGCCTCACGATGCTCCGTCGCAGCGCCCAGCACCAGGTCCGCCGTTTCGACCATCTCCTTGGTCAGCCGGCGGGAGCCCATTCCGCAGGGCTGCACGCCACGCCCGAGGAGGAAGGAGGCAACAGCAGCCGCCATGGGCATACCCGCGACTGCCAGGGTGCCGGCACTGCTCAAATGGATCACCTGCCGATGCTCGAGCAGCCGGTGCTTGAGCAGGCACTCGGCAAGCGGAGAGCGATAGACGTTGCCGGTGCACACCACAAGTACGCGGAACGGGGGCACACACCCTCCCAGGAGGGGAAGAAGACGAGACCAAGACGTACGACGCGATGTCAGTATTCATCCGATATCTCTGCCGGGTGAGGACTTCAAAGAGCGTTTCTTCCCGGCTGTGGTGTTCGGGTCGAGATTCAGGATCGCGCCATCCGATCAAGCAGCCCGTCGGGTGAGCGTCGCGGCCCGGGCGGGGTGCTGATGCTCGACGACACCGGCTTCATCAAGAAGGGCGCCCGGTCGGTCGGAGGCCGGCCTGCAGTACCCGAGCTGGGGGACTGGCCCAGGGCGCTTGCAAGTCTGGCTGTTCATGCGTCCGTGCTGGTCAGCGGAGTCCGAGGAGCGCCAGAGGACGAGTGAACGGCTCGTAGGACAGGTCGCGGAGTCCTGCGGCGATGTTGTGGTGCCCGACGGCGCGGAGGCGGTTGATCGCGAAGCGGGTGCTGTGCGAGAGATGAAGGTTCCGTGGCCCTTCGGAGCCGCCCTTACGGGGGAAGCCCCGGCGGCGATGGGCGGGACGGGCGGCCAAGCGGACCATCGGCATGGTGGGGGCCGGAGTACTGCTCGTGCTGGCGGCGCCGGTGCTCCTCGCGGCCGCCATCGCCTGAGGGCCGACACTCCGGGGCCCGCGCTGTTCCGTCAGTGGCGCACGGGCTGGCGCGGCAAGGAGTTCAAGCTCCTCAAGCTGCGCACCATGCAGGTCGGCTCCGAGGGGTTGCGGGTGGCACTGGCCGACCGCAACGAAGCCGACGGGCAGTTGTTCAAGATTCGTGAGGACCCCCGTGTCACAGTCGTTGGCCGGTCCTCGGCCGTTGCCGGTCGAGGAGTCGGTGTTCACCGGGGAGGCCCGGCGTCGCCTGCTGGTCCGGCCGGGGCTCACCGGCTTGTGGCAGATCGGCGGCCGGTCCGATCTCGTACGGGAGGACGCCCTGCGTCTGGACCAGGAATACGTCGACACCTGGTCGATCCGGAAGGACCTGGCCATCCTCGCGAGGACACTGCCTGTCGTACTGCGCGGCGACGGCGCCTACTGACACCGCCAGCGCCGAGCCGCCGCCACATGAGCGGATGGGCCGCGTGGATCTTGGGGGTGGGCCATTGGGAGGGTCTTGAAACGTCTCGCGTTAGCCGCGGGGTAAATATCGGCATCATAGAAAGGCATCGGCAATTCATCGGCGGCGCTGCCATCCGGACACTAGATCAGCTGGGAGATTGGTACAAGATGATCAAGTCTTCGCCGTGGCGGGCCGTCCTGGCTGCCACAGCCGCCACCTTCGTTGCCGCCGTACCGCTGGCGAACGCGCAGTCCGCGTATGCCGCTGCGCCCACGAATGTTTACCAGCCTTACCCACCGGAGTTGAGCACTGCCACGGTGCCCGCGGGTGGGGTGATCTACTTCGTCGCAGAGGGGTTCGAGCCCGGCGAGGTGGTCACCGCAGAGCTCGTCCCGCAGTCCTCGACCACCCTCAGAGGACCGTCCCGCAGCGGGGGCGGCGGGGGCAAGTGCAAGGACCAGGACGCGACCTACCAGGCCAACGCGAGGGGCACGGTGTTCGGGTGCTTCCAGGTGCCCAAGAACATGCCTCCCGGTCCTTACCTGTTCACGCTCATCGGCGAGGAGTCGGGAAGCGTCTCCGCACCCGTCATGGTGACGGCAAAGAACGGGCACGGGTACGGGGAAGATCACGGGGAAGATCACGGGGAAGGGGGGCGAAACGCGGACGGGGCGAGCCTCCCCCTGGAAGGTGGCGTCGAAGGTCAACCCAGCACCGTCAAGGTCGCCGGGAACGGAAAGACCCTCGCCCTGAGAACCGGTGCCGCCGAGGAGCAGCCCGGCTCCGTCGGGACGAGTCAACAGCGAGACCTTGCTTGGGCCGGCTACGACGCGACCAGTCACGTGAGTGGCGGCACGGTGCCAACGGAGGCCGACTCGGGCACGAATTGGGCGCTGGTGGGCGGGGCTGCCGGGCTGGCCGCCATCGCCGCCAAGACGGTCACAGTCGTACGGCGCCGTCACACTCGCACCGAACAGGGCTGAGCCGGCCCGCAGCATGCGAATGCCGCGCCTCAGGAAACAGAGCTGATCCCCGTGATGTGGACACACCTGACAATGGATCTTGTTGATCCTGGAAGGTGTAGATCTCCGTGGCACGGCCCTCGGAGTACAGTGCGGAGTTCCGGTCCGACGCGATCGCGTTGTGGCGGGCTTCGGCGGGGACGCGGACGTTCAAGGACGTCGCGGCCGATCTGAACGTCAACCCCGAGACGCTGCGGACCTGGGTGCGCGACACGGACGCACCGCCGGCCGTCGCTGGCGCATCGGACGGCGTGGAGGGAGAGCTGGCCCGGCTGAGAGCGGAGAACGCCCGGCTGCTGAAGAACGAGAAGGAACGGCAGCTGGAGCGGGAGATCCTGCGCCGGGCAGCGGCGTATTTTGCCCGGGAGACGAAGTGAAGTCCGCCGCTTGGGACTTCGTCTCCGCCCATGCCGAGATGTTCGGCGTCAAGCGGATATGCCAGGTGCTGGAGGTCTCCCGCTCGGGCTATACGGGTGGATCGCCGGCACCGGAGCGCGGGCCGTGCGGCAGGCCGCCGAGGACACGCTGGTCGCCGAGCTGCGCGGCTTCGGCCACACGGGTCAACCGCAAGCGGGTCGCGAGGCTGATGCGCAAGCACGACATCGTCGGCCTATCGGGCCCGAAGGCCCGGACCCCCGACGGGGTTTCCACATTCCGCGCATACGAGATGCGGCTGGGGAGGGCACGCCCGGCCGCGCGGCGCTCCGGACGGGACCACCAGCACCAACCTCGGCGTTTCACTCGGGTACGGCTGGCTTTGGGGCGGAAACGCGAAAGTGCCTTCCTGACCTGGAACGATGAACCTTGCTGAGGGGTTCTGTCGGTCCAGGCGGAGGGCACTTTCTACGTGCAGGCTATCGGGTTGCGTCCCAAGATCCATGTCAGTGCCGATGGTTCGGGGGTGGTCGGGCATGCCGGGGCACGGTTGCTGGCGGACCTCGCTGACGCCACCGGGCTGACCGCCGCGTACTCCGCCGCTCTCAGGCCACTTCGGCCGCGCGGGACCGGGCATGATCCGGGCCGGATCGCCACCGATCTCGCGGTGATGCTCGCCGACGGCGGTGAGGCGATCGCGGATCTGGCCGTGCTGCGCGACCAGGGCGAGGCGTTCGGCCCGGTCGCCTCCACACCCACGGCCTGGCGATTGCTCGCCGACACCGACGAGGCCGCACTCGCCTCACTGCGCGCGGCCCGCGCCACGGCCCGGGAAGTCGCCTGGATGCAGGCCGCCGAGACCGGCGAGGGCATACCTGCCGTTCGGGCCGGCGGACGAGTGCTTCCCGGCCTGGTTCTGGACCTCGACGCCACGCTGGTCGCCTGCCACTCGGAAAAGGAACAGGCCGCCCCGACCTACAAGGGCGGCTTCGGCTTCCATCCGCTGCTGTGTTTCCTCGCGAACACCGGCGAGGCCGTGTCGGGGGACAGCTACGGCCCGGCAACTCCGGAGCCAACACTGCCGCCGATCACATCGCGGTGCTCGACCAGGCGCTCGCGCAGATCCCCGACGCTCACCGGCACGGCACCGACATCCTCATCCGCGCCGACAGTGCCGGATCCGCGAAAGCCTTCCTCGCCCACGTCCGCAACACACGGAAACGAGGAGTCCGTACCTTCTTCTCGGTCGGATACGCCATCACCGAGCCGGTCCGCCGCGCTGTCCGGGCGATGCTCGACCGCCTCTGGCATCCCGCCCTTGACCAGGACGGCACCCTGCGTGACGGCGCCGAGGTCGCCGAGCTGACCGGCATGGTCGATCTGGCCGGCTACCCAGCCGGCACCCGCATCATCGTGCGCCGCGAGCGGCCGCACCCCGGAGCCCAACTGTCCCTGTTCGACCAGAACGAGGGCCTGCGTCACCAGGTGTTCCTCACCGACACCCCTTACTCCGGCGGTGGTTCCGCCCAGTTCCTGGATGTCCGCCACCGCGGGCATGCCACCGTCGAGGACCACATCCGGTGCGGCAAAACTGGATTCGGCCGCTTCCCCTCCCGCGACTTCGGTGTCAACACCGTCTGGCTCGAACTCAGCCTCACGGCGATCGACCTGCTGGCCTGGGCCCGCGTCCTGCTGCTGGACGGCGAACTGGCCGCCGCCGAGCCGAAGAAGCTCCGCTACCGGCTGCTGCACGTCGCCGCACGCCTCACCCGCGGCGGCCGCCGCCTGCGCTTGCGAATATCGGCGACCTGGCCCTGGAGACACGAACTGACCACGGCCTTCCCATCGCCTCGCCGCGTTGCCCCGTCCCGCCAGCTGACCGGCGAACCCTGGCCCACCACGACCCGAAGGACCTTGGAGAACCCGACCACCGCGCCGGGACTCCGCTGTGTCCGAGCACCGAAATCACGTCGACCACCCGACAGTGGCCCCTCAGCGAAGCCTCATCGCCTCAACCGAAACGGCGAGGCTAACGCCGTGGTGTGCGGGTTCGTGCCCATGCGTGGCGCCTCCGAGATGGGCGAACGCCACGTCCGCCTCGCGAAGACGTCATCCTCAAGGTCGACGCCGACGATCTGCCCGACGAACCCGCCCTCGCCGGGATCCTCAGCCATGCCGCCCGCGAGCAGTGGACCGGCATCGAGGTCCGACACGACGAACCCGCCGCCCACCTTGACCTCTGGCTCGCCACCATGAACAGCGGCCTCAGCTTCGGTCGGCTGTCTATCGGCTCCTCCGCCCGCGCCCTCAACTTGGCCGATCCCGCCATCCGGTGGGCCGGGGCGGGCCTGTACGACGGCGGCACCCTCGTCTCCCTGACCGCCCGCCCGGCAGGTGAGGACGCCAACGAGCTCGGTCTCATCGCGCACGGCCCGGACAGCAGCAAACTCCTCGGCCAGGTCAACGACCTCCTGCGGCGCTGGAGCCAGGAGAGGCCCGAACAGCCTGTCGTCACCGCCTACCCCGCCACCACCCTCGACGACCCTCTCGCCGCCGGTGTCCGCGTCACCCGGCCTGAGACCCGCCTGACCATCGGCTGGTGACACCAGCAAGGCGACGGGCGCCAGGTGCGCGTCCTCGGGCAGACAAGTAGGTCCCCAGAACAATGCAGGGGGCGGCGTCCGGCATTCTTCAACCGGGCGGTCGCCCCCTGCCTGCGATTGCGCTCAGCTGCACGATCCGTACGGCGCACTCGCCTTCGAACTGTTCGGCAGAGCGCGGACATTCGACGGCGCGGCCAAGACATCGCGAAGCCGCTCGATCTCCATCCTCTGGGCGGCGATCTGCGACAGAGCCCGCTCCCGGAAGTCAGCGAGTCCATCTATCTGCGCGTCAAGCGCAGCGAGGCGCTCCTTCAGCCCGGAGACCTGTTCTTTGAGGCGCTCGATCTGTGCGGCCCGCGGGTCCGGAATCACGCCCGTTTCCCGAAGCCCGGCCAGCCGTCGCTCGAACTCCTCCGCCAAGTGCTGGTAAGGGCCCGGCCGCGGCGAGCCGTCGCGGTTCTTCTTGGGATAGAAGCCGGTGCGGGCGACACCGGCCTGGTTCGCGAGGGCCTTGATGTCGCACTTGCTGCCCTCTGGAACCTCGCCGGCCAGGAGCCGGTTCATGACCTGGCGAATCGCTGCCTCGTTCTTCCGGCGGGTTTCGTCGCTGATGCGGGCCACGTCATGCCCCCGTTCCGGCGGTGGCGTCGATCTCGGCCAACACCCGTTCGTTGCGGGAGAGTTCTGCAGTCAGCCGGTCCTTCTCCGTCCGCTGCGCGCGCCCGATGGTGGCGATGAAGACCTTCTTGTTGCGGGGTGCCCGTCCTCGTCGACGGCTTGGCGCCGCTCGACCCAGCCGCATATGGACAGGCGCGTGGGCGGCTTGGCCAGCCATCGCTCTCCGGCCCATGTGCCGCTCGGCGTGAAACGCACCCAGAGCTCCTGGCGCAACTCCTCGGACGCGAAGCGGCGGGCCACCGCGGAGTGGTCGAGCCACTGCTCCAGCAGGCGAGTGGCCTGACGTGACAGAGCAAGGCTCTCCGCCGCCGTGCGGCCCTTGACGTAGCTGAGGAGGATCTTCTCGTCACCCGCCCACTCGATGTCGTCGAGTCCCAGGTCCGCGATCCCGTCCGGCACGACCCCGGTGTAGGCACCGAACAGCAACTGATAGGCGATGGTCACGTCCAGGGTGGGGATCAGCGGATCCAGCACCGCGCGAAGACCGACCCCGTATCTCCGCCGGAAGGGGAACGAGCCCCTCTCTGCCATCTCATTGACGAGCGGGTCTGGCCCGTTATGAAGCACCAGCCAGTGACGGGCAGTGCGCTCACGGAGCGAAGCCCCTGGCCCGTCAGCTGACGAAGCCTGCTCACGGGCCGCGCAGAACGCGCGGAAGGCGCCATCGACCTCGTCCCGGCAGGTACGGATGAGCCGGGCCCATTCGGCCTCGCTGTACGGCTGGTGCGAGCCGTACCGCTCGCCCGTGTTGAACAGCCGGCCATCGACGAACGCGCGCACATCCGGCGCCAGAATCTGATCCTGGTCATCCGCGCAGCGCAACATCGCCCGCAGCGCGCGCTCCTGCGAGGATCGCACCCCTTGTCGCCAGTACCGGGCGAGGAGCGCGCGCGTCAGGTCGGATGCCCCGCCGGAGAACCCGAACTCGACCAGCCAGTCGGTGAAGCCGCGGACGGCCGTGAGGTAGAGGTCGAAGCCTCCCGCGCTGTCGACCTGCCCGTGCGGATGGACAAGATCTGTAGCGCCCTCCAGCAGAGTGCGTGCCAGCCCCGGGAGTTCCACTGGCCGCCGCACGCGTAGGCGACGGCGGTACTCCGACCCGTCGCTGAAGATGCAGTGCACACCCAGCGGGTCAAGGGTGACGGTGGCCGGCATCAGACCACCGCCGGTTCGTCGTCGAACTCAGTCGCGAGCTCCAGCTCGACGTCCTCGTCCAGCAGCCCGTACTCCTTGCCGACCCGTCGATACAGGGATGTGAACAGGCGGAGTACGTCCAGACGGTGGAGGTAGGCTTCCGTGGTCAGTGAACTGGTATGTCCGAGCAGATCGCGCAGAATCAGCAGCGGTTCTTGGGTCCGCAGGTAGTGCGCCAGGGCGGCATCGTCATCGGTGTCGCGGACCTGTCGAGCAGCCTGCTCGTACCAGCCGCGCATCAGCCGCGCCATGGTCGCCATGGCCATGGTGTGGCGCAGCCGATGCGGGTTGACGTGCGGGAATCGCGGCTCGTAACACTCGCGGATGCGATCCGCCGTCCTGGCGAAGACCGAGGACCATCCGGTGAACGGACGTCCCTGGCCCCACACCGACAGCAGCATCGAGCCACCCTCCGGGGCGATCAGACGCCGCCGCTCGTGAGGGACAAGCGAACTCCACTGCACACGAACGCAGTTGACACGCCCGCCCCGATGGTCGGCGTCCGTCACGAACAGCGGCTCCCCGTTATGTTTTCCGCGGTCCTGCAACGGGACCGCTGGCCTCCGGGCCCGGCATGACTGTGTCCCCCTGTCGAAGGCATGACCTGGGGGGGTGGTGTCACCGGGTCCGGGGGTGTTCGTCGGAGACGCTGATCAGAGGTCCGGCCACCGTCCGGTCCGGCGCAATGCCGGACGGTTCGCGGGCGGCAGGTCTGCATAACGTGGATGCGCGAGCACGACACCCGAGCCGAGGCCGGCACCGCCAACACCCTTGAAAGGGCGCGATGTTCGAGATCGAAGACGTGGGCGTGTTCCTTGGCCTGGGCGTCGGCAAGTCCGCTCATCACGGCCACGGACTGACCCCGGCCGGGAAGAAGGTCTTCGACAAGCCGCTGCCCAACAGCGAGCCGAAACTGCGGGCCGTCTTCGAGAAACCGACCGCGAAGTTCGGCACCGTCCTGGTCATCGTGGACCAGCCCGCCTCCATCGGCGCCCTGCCCCTGACCGTCGCCCGGGACGCCGGCTGCCGCGTCGCCTACCTGCCTGGCCTGGCCATGCGCCGGATCGCCGACCTCTACCCCGGCGAGGCCAAGACCGACGCGAAGGACGCGGCCGTCATCGCGGACGCGGCCCGCACGATGCCGCACACCCTGCGCTCCCTGGAACTCACCGACGAGATCACCGCCGAGCTGACCGTGCTGACCGGCTTCGACCAGGACCTCGCCGCCGAGGCCACCCGCACCAGCAACCGGATACGCGGCCTGCTCACCCAGTTCCACCCCAGCCTGGAACGCGTCCTCGGGCCACGCCTGGACCACCAGGCCGTGACCTGGCTGCTGGAACGCTACGGCTCCCCGGCCGCCCTGCGCAAAGCCGGCCGCCGCAGACTCGTGGAGCTGATCCGGCCCAAAGCCCCGCGTACGGCCACCCGACTGATCGACGACGTCTTCGACGCCCTGGACGAGCAGACCGTCGTCGTCCCCGGCACCGGCACCCTGGACATCGTGATCCCTTCCCTGGCCGGCCAGCTCGCCGCCGTCCACACCCAGCGCCGGGCGATGGAAGCCCAGATCAACAGCCTGCTGGAGGCCCACCCTCTTTCCCAGGTCCTGACGTCGATGCCCGGCGTCGGCGTCAGGACCGCCGCCGTCCTGCCGGTCACCGTCGGCGACGGCACCGGCTTCCCCACCGCCGCACACCTCGCCTCCTACGCCGGCCTCGCCCCGACCACGAAGTCGTCGGGGACCTCGATCCACGGCGAACACGCGCCCCGAGGCGGAAACCGCCAGCTCAAACGCGCCATGTTCCTCTCCGCCTTCGCCTGCATGAACGCCGATCCCGCCTCCCGCACCTACTACGACAAGCAACGCGCCCGCGGCAAAACCCACACCCAAGCCCTCCTCCGCCTCGCCCGCCAACGCATCAGCGTCCTGTTCGCCATGCTCCGAGACGGCACCTTCTACGAACCCCGCACACCCTCGGACGTCGAGCTCGCCGCATGACCCCAGCCAGACCGAATCACCCCAAAACCGACAGGGATGCCTTGACAAAGGACATAGAGGCACCCCCCTTCCTCCACGGCTCGGCCCGCAACCAGGCGTACCGGGCCGAGGTGGCCGAGCACTCCTCGATCTCGCCGGACGACCTGCCCAAGCTGCCCCACAAGGAGGTCAGCGCCTCCACCTGGCTGTGGGGCACCGGCGAGACCATCGCCGTGATCGCCGTGATGATCGTCGGCTGCCGGCTCTCCGGAACCATCGCCCGCCGCCGGACCGCCGCCGCCACAGCGGCCCCGGAGAACAGCCCGGCCGATCTGATCCAGGCGTGAGTCCACACCCGGCCGTCATGTCGTGACTCGGCGAACTCCCGGATGTGTTCGGCGCTCCGACCACGTCCGGGGAATATCCGCCCAGCGCTTCCGGTTGGCGGCGACGAAGGAGGTCGAGCACGAGTGGACACGGCATACGGCACGACTTGCGAGACGGCATACGAGGCGACGGACGACTCGGGCTACTACGGCCACGGGACGCAGGCCGAGCGGTGGGAGCGGGGGCGGATGTTCTTCGACGCCAAGGAATACACGACGGCCGCACGAGTGCTGGTCGGGCTCGTCGAGGAAGCGCCGGACCAGACCGGACCCCGGCTGCTGCTGGCCCGCGCCTACTACCACTCGGCCCAACTGCTGCGCGCCGAGGCCGAGTTGCGGGTGATCGTCGAGCGTGACCCGGTGGAGCACTACGCCCGGCTGATGCTCGGCCGCACCCTGGAGCGGCAGGGGAGGCACGGGGAGGCGGGACCGCACCTGCGGATCGCCTCGGCGCTGGCCGGGGACTTCCCGCAGGAGTGACGGCACGCGCGGTACGGGAGCGGCCCGGCGGTGGAACCCACCGCCGGGCCGCTCCGGCGTCCGTAGTCAGACCGCCGTCCGCCGCCCCCGTCGGTGCGCGATCTCGCCGAGGACGATGTCCACCAGCAGGAAGCCGGCCAGCGGGATGCCGAGGAGCGGGATGAAGTAGCCGACGACGGCGACCCCCGCCATGAGCGGGACCAGGACGTACGGCGGGACCTGCGCCCAGGAGCCGCGCGGGATCGGCCGGCCGAAGGACGAGCCGCGGCCGCGCTGCCACCACATGCGGTAGCCCAGCACGATCAGCAGGATCAGACAGAGCGTGAGGACCATCAGCGCGAGCTGGTTGACCAGGCCGAACAGGACGCCGGTGTGCAGGTCGACGCCCCATCGGGTCAGCTTGGCGAGCACCGGGTGGTCCGCGAACCGCAGCACGTCGGTGACCTCGCCGGTGGCCGGGTCGACCGCGACCGCGTCCTGCTTCTCGGGCCAGCTGCGCTGCACCTGCCTGACCACGTACGCGGAGGAGGCGTCCGCGGGCGGGACCATCTCGACCGGGTCGCCCAGGCCCTCGGCACGCGCGGCGGACAGGATCTTGTCGAGGCCCACGCCGTGCTCGCCGTCCCCGCCTGTGGCGGACGCCGAGTCGTGGCCAAAGTGTTCGCCGCCGCTCGCCGCCGCGGAGACCGACGGGGTCTCCTGGCCGAGGGAGGTGCGCAGTTCGGCGACGTTGGCGCCCGCGTACGTCGACCAGGTCAGTCCGGTCGCGGACAGGAAGACGAACCCGGCGGCGGCCCACACGCCGACGGCGCCGTGCAGCCCGAGCGTGCGGCGCCGCCCGCTGGTGCCGCGCACCTTGCGCAGGGCGCGGCGGCGGGAGAACCACAGCGCGACCCCGCCGGCCGCGATCACCCACAGCCAGCTCGCGGCGAACTCGCTGTAGAGGCGGCCGTTCTCGCCGAGGTGCAGGTCGCGGTGGAACTCGTCGATCCAGGTGCGCAGCGGCAGCGCGCCGGTCGAGCCGTACTGCTCCAGTGCGCCGCGCACCTCGCCGGTGTACGGGTCGACGAACACGGCGAGGGTGTGGGTGGCGGCGACTCCCTCGACGCCCGACAGCATCACCCGGGTGGTGGCGTCGTCCTCGGGCGAGGGCCGCACGGCCGAGACCGTGCCCTCGGGGTGGGCCTTGCGGGCCGCGTCCACCTGCTCGGAGATCGGCAGCTTGGCATCGCCGACCGCCGGCACGGTCAGCTCGTGGGAGTACAGGAGCTTCTCGGCCTGGAACGCGCCTGCGTAGAGAAACCCGGTGACGGCGGCGATCAGCACGAACGGCGCGACGAACAGGCCCGCGTAGAAGTGCAGGCGCAGGATCAGGGGGCGCAGCGGGGCCCACGGGCCGCGGGACTTCGGCTCGGGGGCCGCTGCTTGCGGGACCTCGTCCGTGCTGGTCGGGGGAGCGATGGACATCGGCGGGCTTCTCCGGGTTCGGGGTGGCCGGGGCGGGGAGGGGGACGTTTCCCGGCGTGACGATCAGGTAGTCGGATGGACCCCCCGTCGAGTTCCGACCACTTCGAGTGACCTGCGTCACACAGCTTTCGATCGTGGCATCCTGTCCGAATGGCATCTCTCAGTCCCCACGCGCCCCTTGCCGACCGGATCGAGGAACTCCTCGCCCCCGGCGGCCCGTTGCCCATCGTCGCGGCCGGCCACCCGGTCCTGCGGGCCGGCGCCGCGCGCTACGACGGCGAGCTCGATCCCGCCCTGCTGGCCCGGTTCGTGGAGGCGCTGCGCGTCACCATGCTCGCGGCGCCGGGCGTCGGCCTCGCCGCCCCGCAGGTCGGCGTGGAGCTGCGGATCGCGGTGATCGAGGACCCCGCGCCGGGGCCGGAGGAGGTGCGGCTGGCCCGCGGGCGGGTGCCCCTGCCGTTCCGGGTGCTGGTCAACCCGTCGTACGAGCCGGTCGGTTCCACCCGAGCCGCCTTCTTCGAGGGCTGTCTGAGCGTGCCCGGCTACCAGGCGGTGGTGGCCCGGTCCGCCGAGGTCCGGCTGACCGGCGAGGACGAGCGAGGACGGCCGCTGGACGAGGTGTTCGGCGGCTGGCCCGCCCGTATCGTCCAGCACGAGACGGACCACCTCGACGGCCTGCTCTACCTCGACCGGGCCGAAGCGCGCTCCCTGTCGGCCAACCAGGCCGTGCTGGAGCGCTGGACGCAGCCGACGCCGCACGAGGCGGCGAAGGCGCTGAACTTCGAGTTGCCGTAGGTCAGTTGTCCCGGTACGCCTCCAGCAGCCGCAGCCACACCTCGCTGATCGTCGGGTAGGCCGCCACCGCGTGCCACAGGCGGGCGATCGGCACCTGGCCGGCGATCGCGATCGTCGCCGAGTGGACCAGCTCGCTGACGCCCGGTCCGACGAAGGTGACCCCGCGCAGGATCTCCTCCTCGAGGTCGACGACCATCCGGGCGCGGCCCTTGTAGCCGTCGGCGTACAGGCCCGCGCCGGCCGCCGAGGCCATGTCGACGTCGACGGCCCGCACCCGGAACCCGGCCCGTTCCGCCTCCGCCAGGGAGAGGCCGACCGCCCCCGCCTCCGGGTCGGTGAACACGACCTGGGGGACGGCGTGATGGTCGGCCGTGGCGGCGTGCGCGCCCCACGGCTCGGCCAGGAGGGGCGTTCCGGCGGCGCGGGCGGCGATGGCGGCGCCCGCGATCCGGGCCTGGTACTTGCCCTGGTGGGTGAAGAGGGCGCGGTGGTTGACGTCGCCGACCCCGTACAGCCAGTCGGTGCCGTTCACCCGCAGGCTGTCGTCGACGCCGAGCCAGGAGCCGGGCTCCAGGCCGACGGTGTCCAGCCCGAGGTCGTCGGTGCGCGGGACGCGTCCGGTGGCGAAGAGGATCTCGTCGGCCTCGATACGGTCCCCGACGCCGGTGACGACCACCACCGCGCCGTCCGCCGTGCGGCTCACGGACTCCACCGAGACGCCGGTGCGCAGGTCCGCGCCCGCTTCGGTGAGCGCCTCGGCGACGAGTTCGCCGGCGAACGACTCCATCCGGCCCAGCAGGCCCTTGCCGCGCACCAGCATGGTGACCTGCGCGCCGAGCGCCTGGTAGAGAGTGGCCATCTCGGTGGCGACCACTCCCCCGCCGACCACGACGAGCCGACCGGGCACGGTCTGCGCGCTGGTCGCCTCCCGGCTGGTCCAGGGCTTCACCTCGGCGAGCCCCGGCAGATCGGGCAGGGCGGCGCGGGTGCCAGTGGCCACGGCGACGGCGTGCCGGGCGGTGAGCACCTTGTCGCCCACGGTCACCGTGCGCGGGCCGGTGAGCCGGCCGTGGCCGCGGTAGAGGTCGGCCCCGATGCTGTCGAGCCACTGGGCGGCGCCGTCGTCGTGCCAGTCGGATGTGTAGTAGTTGCGGTGCGCGAGGACCGCGGGTACGTCGAGGGGGCCCTGGACCGCCTGGGCGAGGCCCGGCACGCGGCGGGCGTCGGCGCGGGCGAGCACCGGGCGCAGCAGGGCCTTGCTGGGCATGCAGGCCCAGTACGAGCACTCGCCGCCGACCAGTTCGCTCTCCACGACCGCGGTGGTGAGTCCGGCCGCGCGGGTGCGGTCGGCCACGTTCTCCCCCACGGGCCCGGCCCCGAGCACCACGACGTCGTACGCGATGGTTTCCGTTTCCGTCATGGGGCCAGTCTGGTGGGTGGTGTGCGGGGTGGCCACACGGGTAGGGGCGCGGAATACGCGATCCGCCGACCGTGTTGTGCGGACTGCTTCACCCCACACCAGGAAGTTCGCCCCACACCAGGAAGAGGGAATCAGGTCATGAGCAGCACCGTGGAGCTCACCAAGGAGAACTTCGACCAGACGGTCACCGAGAACGACTTCGTGCTGATCGATTTCTGGGCGTCCTGGTGCGGGCCGTGCCGTCAGTTCGCCCCGGTCTACGACAAGGCGGCGCAGGAGAACCCGGACCTGGTGTTCGGCAAGGTGGACACCCAGGCGCAGCCGGAGCTGGCCGCGGCGTTCGACATCCAGTCGATCCCGACGCTGATGATCGTGCGGGACCGGGTCGCCGTCTTCGCCCAGCCCGGCGCCCTGCCCGAGGCCGCCCTGACGGACGTCATCGGACAGGCGCGCAAGCTGGACATGGACGAGGTCCGCAAGGCTGTCGAGGCCGAACAGGCCAAGAGCGAATAACCCCCTGACGAGGGCTTAGAACGGGTACGGCGCCACGTCGGCCCGTACGGTCGTCCAGCGGACGTCGGTGAAGGCCTCCAGGTTGGACTCGCCGCCGAAGCGGGCGCCGGTGCCGGAGGCGGCGACCCCGCCGAAGGGCGCCACGGCCTCGTCGTTCACCGTCTGGTCGTTGATGTGCACGATGCCGGTCGGGATGCGCTCGGCGAGGTCGAGGCCGCGCGCGGCGTCCCGGGTGACGATGCCGAGCGAGAGGCCGTAGGAGCTGTGCGCGGCGAGCGCCACGGCCTCGTCCACGGTGCTGAACGGGCGCACGGGGGCCACCGGGCCGAAGACCTCCTCCGCGTAGGCGGGGGTGGTGTCGTCGACGCCCGCGAGGACCGTCGGCCGGTAGAAGAGGTCCTCGTGCGTGCCGCCCGCGGCGAGCTTCGCGCCGGCCGCCGTGCTGGCCTCCACCAGACCGTGCACCTTGCTGAGCTGGCCGCCGTCGATGAGCGGGCCGAGGTGCACGTGCGCACGGTGCGGGTCGCCGACGGCGAGGGCGTCGGCCTTCGCCGCGAGCCGCTCGACGTACTCCTCGTAGAGGGAGGCGTGCACCAGATGGCGGCCGGTGGTCATGCAGATCTGGCCCTGGTGGAAGAACGAGCCCCAGGCCGCGGTGGAGATCACCGCGTCCAGGTCGGCGTCCTCCAGCACGATCATCGCGGAGTTGCCGCCGAGTTCCAGATGCGCCCGCTTGAGGTGGCGCCCGGCGGCCTCGCCGACCGCGCGGCCGGCCGCGGTGGATCCGGTGAAGGAGATGACGGGGACCTGCGGGTCGGCGACCAGCGCGGCGCCCGTCTCGGCCCCGCCCGGCAGCACCTGCAGCAGTCCCTCGGGCAGTCCGGCCTCGGCGAAGACCGCGGCCAGCGAGAGGCCGCCGCAGACGGCGGTGCGCGGGTCCGGCTTGAGGACGACCGCGTTGCCGAGCGCGAGGGCGGGCGCGACGGAGCGGATCGAGAGGATCAGCGGGGCGTTGAACGGGGAGATCACGCCCACCACGCCGACCGGGACGCGCCGGGTGTACGAGAGCCGGGGCGCCTCGCTGGGCAGAACCTGGCCGGCCGGGCGGGAGGCCAGGGCGGCGGCCTCGTAGCACTCCTGGGCGGCGACGTGCAGCTCGAAGTCGGCCTTGCCCGGGATGGAGCCGGACTCGCGGACGATCCACTCGCGCAGTTCCTCGGTGTGCGCGGCGAAGAGATCGCCGGCCTTGCGCAGCACTGCGGCGCGGACGAAGTGCGGAAGCCGGGCCCACTCGGCCTGCGCGGCGCGGGCGGCCTCGGCGGCCGGCCCGACGTCCGCGGCGCCTGCCAGGACGACCGTGCCCAGGTGATCGCCGGTGGCGGGCTCGGTGACGGTGTACCGGGGCCCCGACAACGTGCGGGGCTGCCAGGTCTGGGGGTCGAGCAGCGGCATGAAGGCTCTCCGATCGGTGACCCGCGGGACTCGCGGCTCTCACAGGGGGAGGGGAAGTCCCGTGTGGGTGGCCGCCAGTTCGGCGGCGGCATGGCGGGATGCGGTGATCCGGCGCAGCCGGGCGTGCTGCATCCGGTGGTCGAACGCATCCCCATCTGGTTGAGCGTGCAACATCCTAGTCATGTCGTAGGGAAAACGTGTCGCCTGCCACACACGTTCCAGGCGTAGCTCCGAGTAGCCGCCCAGGAGCTGTGCATAGCGCAACTCGTCACAGGAAGGCGGCACTTCGGCGAGCGCGCCGAGCCAGGAGTACGGGTGGTCGTGTGCGTACGTCCGGCCGGAGGCGGCCGGGAAGGCGGCGCGGGCGATGCCGTGCGAGCCGTCGCAGCCGACGGCCCGGTCGCAGCCGAGGGTCCGCTCACGGCCCTCGTGCCGGAACCGTACGACCGGTTCCTCGCTCTGCGGAGGCTCGACCGCGAGCGCCTCCGCCTCGGACAACAGGGGCGGTCCTTCGGCCAGTCGGAGGGCGAGGGCAGCCCCGCCGGGCCGCCGACGATGATGCCGACCGTCGTGCGCATGGCGTGCCTCCCCTGGAACCGTGGTTCAGCTGGAGTCGCGGTGCACCACGGTGGCTTCGATGAGCCCGTGCGACTCGGGGGCGGCCGCGGGGTTGCGGACGGCGCGGTCGACCAGGGCGGCGAGGTCGCGGCCGGAGGGCAGGTCGATCCGGACCGTGCTGAGCCTGGGCCGCAGCAGTCGGCCGAGCATGAGGTCGTCGGCGCCGATGACGGCCACGTCCTCGGGAACGCGCAGGCCCTCGTCCTGGAGGGCGCACATGAGGACCATCGCGTACTCGTCGTTGTAGGCGAACACGGCGTCGAGGCCGAGGTCGCGCCAGCGGGCGGCGAGGGCGTCCGCGGAGCTCTGCCGGTAGGCGAGGGGGAGCTCGGTGACGGTGGCGTCGGTGCCGTGCAGGGCCTCGCGGGCACCGCGCAGGCGGGGCGCGGAGAACATCTCCATGCCCCGTTCCTCGGGGACGACCACACCGATCCGGCGGCGGCCGCGGGCGTGCAGGTGCGCGGCGGCCCGGCGGCCGACCTCGGCGTGGTCCAGGAGCACCGCGTGGGCGCCCTCGACCTGTTCGGGGCTGAACGTCACCACGGCCCGGGCCCCGGAGCGTTTGAGGACGGCCACCCCCTCCGGGCCGAGGCCCGGCACGGGCACCAGCACGGCGACCGGCCGCAGCTCGGCCCAGGCGCGGGCCGCGGCGTCCCCGGACAGTCCGCCGGCGCCGTACTGGACGACGGTGTAGTCGAGGCGGCTGAGCGCGCCCTGGAAGTCGTACACGAACTGGCTGTAGAGCTGTCCCGCCGGGACCGGCAGGGTGGGCATCAGCACCATGCGGCTGTGACCGGCGCGCAGGGTCCGGGCCGCCGCGTGCGGCACGTACCCGAGTTCCTTGGCGGCCTCGTGGACGCGGCGGCGGGTGGGTTCGCTGATGCGTACGGCGCTGGTGTTGTTCAGGACATAGGAGACGGTCGCGCGTGAGACGCCGGCCAGGCGGGCCACGTCGGCGCTCGTGGGCACGGGGCGCGTCACCGGCGACTTCGTCGGCGCGGGCGTGTTCGGTATCTGCACCATGACGTGACGCATCTTGGCAGAAGCTGAGCGCCTTGTGTCGGGCGGGGGGACACGGATATCGGTGCCTCAGCCCTGAGTTGAGGGCACTGGGCCGGCAACCGCGCTGGTCACAGCATTCGTCGTACCGCTCGGCACCCCGCCTGCGATCCGGTCGACCAGATCGCTCCAGCCGGCCTCCAGGCGCGCCGACGGCATGCCGCACTGCCGGGTGAGGTGGTGCACCAGGACGGGGTTGAGGTACCCCATCAGCGTGTGGGCGAGCAGTTCGACGTCCGCATCGGGCAGCGCCTGCCGCAGCAGCAGCGCCAGATGGCTGTGGTGGACGCGGCGCACCGGCACCGAGTAGCGGCGGTCCGGTCCGGGCTCGGCCGCCAGCTGGAGGTCCAGCTCGTCGACGCTGCGCCTCAGCAGGGCGGTCCCGAAGGCCCTCAGCCGCTCCTCGGGCGGCGCGCCCGGGCCCAGCGGCGGCGGGCCCCCGAGGAAGGCGGCCTGGAACTTGCGCTCGGAGTGGTCCAGGAGCGCGGTCAGCAGTCCGGTGCGGTCGCCGAAGCGGCGGAACACTGTGCCCTTGCCCACATTCGCGGCGCTCGCGACCGCCTCCATGGTGACGCCGGCCGCGCCGTGCTCGGCGATCAGCCGGGCGGCCGCGTCCAGCAGCCGGGCCCGGTTGCGGGCCGCGTCGGCACGCAGGCACGGCTCGTCGCCGGCCGACCCGAGCTGCAACAACTCGGGTTCGCCGGTCCTCTCCTCGGGCTCCGGACAAGGCGGCAGAGGGCTGGACATGAACTCAGCGTAGAGCACCGGGAATGAAACTGGACCGCGGTCCGGTTAGGATGCTAGAAAGTTAAACGGACTTCGGTCCGGATTCGTCACCGCACTGTTTCAGCCCCTGGGAGTACCCATGTCTGTCCGCATCCTCGCGCTCGTCGGCAGCCTCCGCGCCGGTTCGACCAACCGCCAGCTCGCCGAGGCGGCCGTCAAGGTCGCTCCCGAGGGCGCCCAGGTCGACCTCTTCGAAGGCCTGGCCGAGATCCCCTTCTACAACGAGGACCTCGACGTCGAGGGCAGCGTCCCGGCCGCCGCCGCCCGGCTGCGCGAGGCCGCCCAGGCCGCCGACGCCTTCCTGCTCTTCTCCCCCGAGTACAACGGCACCATCCCGGCCGTGCTCAAGAACGCCATCGACTGGCTGTCCCGCCCCTACGGCGCCGGCGCCTTCGGCGGCAAGCCCGTCGCCGTGGTCGGCACCGCGTTCGGCCAGTTCGGCGGCGTCTGGGCGCAGGACGAGGCCCGCAAGGCCGTGGGCATCGCCGGCGGCAAGGTGATCGAGGACCTGAAGCTCTCCATCCCGGGCTCCCTGACCCGCTTCGCCGAGACCCACCCGGTCGACGACGCCGAGGTCGCCGCCCAGCTGACCGAGGTCGTGGCCCGGCTGCACGGCCACGCGGGCGAGGTCGCGGCCGCCTGAGCGAGCGACCGAGAAAGGGGCCCGGCACGCTTGCCGGGCCCCTTCGTCGTCGCCGGTCGCCGGACCGCACCCGGTCGCATCTGATAGGCCTGGGGGATGCGAACCCTTTATCGACGACTTCTCGCACTGTTGCCGCGCATCGGCGTCGAGGTGACCGACCTCGGGCCGGGCACGGCGGTGGTCTCCCGGCGCGGCGGTCCGTACCGGGTGACCGGCGCGGACAAGGACACCTGGGTACTGCGGCGGACGAGGGACGCGCCACGGTCCGAGGTCGTCGAAGGCGGCGCCGTACGGCTGGGCGACACGGGCGTGCTCCTCATGGACGCCCCGGACCGGCAGGACGAGCGCGGACTCCAACTGGCGGCCGCCGCGTACCTCTGCGCCCAGCACGTGGCCGCGATGCTGGAGCTCTACGGCGTGAACTGCGTCTTCGACGTAGGCGCCAACACCGGCCAGTACGCCAAGGGGCTGCGCCGACACGGCTACACGGGCCGGATCGTGTCCTTCGAGCCCACCTCGCAGGCGTTCGCCCGGCTGGAGGCGGCCGCCTCGGACGACCCCGACTGGCGGGTGTACCGGTGCGGACTGGGCCGCGAGGAGACCACGGCCGAGATCCACACCGGCTGGAAGACGATGAACTCCCTGCTCCCGGCCAGCGACTACGGCAAGGGCCGCTACGGCCGGTTCGCGAAGCCCGACACCGAGGAGATCCGCGTCCGGCGACTCGCGGAGGTCATGGACGAGGCGCTGGACGGCCTCGCCGATCCGCGCCCCTATCTGAAGATGGACACCCAGGGCTACGACCTGGAGGTGTTCGCCGGGGCCGGGGACCGGATCGCGGAGTTCGCCGGGATGCAGTCCGAGGTCGCCGTGCTGAAGCTGTACGAGGGCAGCCCCGGTATGGGCGAGGCCGTCGCCGCCTACGAGGCCGCCGGGTTCGGCATCACGGGCATGTACCCGGTGACCCGCGAGGCGGGCACCGGGCGGGTGATCGAGTTCGACTGCGTGCTGATGCGCGCGGACGCGGCGCCCACCGCGTAGCCGCGCGCCACGGGGCCGTCACGCCACGGAACCGGCCGTCTCCGCCGCCTCGGCCGCCTCCTGCCGCTTGGCGGCCCGCAGGCTCGTGAAGGTCGTGATCGCGAGGACGAGCACGATGAAGCCGAGCGAGAACGGGATGCCGATCTCGGGGACGTGCACCCCGGACTCGTGCAGCGCGTGCAGCAGCAGCTTGACGCCGATGAAGCCCAGGATGATCGACAGGCCGTAGCTGAGGTGGACCAGCTTCTTCAGCAGGCCGCCGATGAGGAAGTACAGCTGCCGAAGGCCCATCAGCGCGAAGGCGTTGGCCGTGAAGACGATGTAGGGGTCGTCGGTCAGCCCGTAGATGGCGGGGATGGAGTCGAGGGCGAAGAGCACGTCGGTGGAGCCGATCGCGAGCATGACGACCAGCATCGGGGTCATGACCCGCTTGCCGTTCTGCTCGACCCACAGCTTCGTGCCGTGGTACCGATCGGCCACGCCGAACCGCTTCTCCACCGACTTGAGCAGCTTGTTCTCCTCGTACTCCTCCTCGTGCCCGCCCTTCTTGGCGTCCTGGATCAGCTTCCAGGCCGTCCAGATCAGGAACGCGCCGAAGAGGTAGAACACCCACGAGAACGTCGAGATGATCGCCGCGCCGGCCGCGATGAACAGTGTGCGCAGCACCAGGGCCATCAGCACGCCCACCATCAGCACCCGCTGCTGATACTGCGTGGGCACCGCGAACTTCCCCATGATCAGGACGAACACGAAGAGATTGTCCACGCTCAGCGACTTCTCGGTGATGTACCCGGCGAAGAACTCCCCCGTCGGCCTCCCGCCGCCGAAGAGGAACACGCCGAGTCCGAAGAGACAGGCCAGGACGACCCAGACGACCGTCCAGATCCCGGCCTCCCGGACCGAGACGTCGTGCGGCTTGCGGCCGATGAGGAAGTCGACGGCGACCAGGGCGCACAGCGCCGCGACGGTCAGCAGCCAGACGGAGAGCGAGACGTTCACTGATGGGACTCCTGATACCTGCGTGGGGGTGAAAATCATTGTCGCAATGGCTGGATCCTTTCCACCCCTCACAGGTGAACAAAAGGTCATGTCCTGGCAATCTGCGGAGGTGGACGGCGGTGGCGGCGACGGCCGTCACCCGCCGAACGGCGGGCAGGTTCCGCCGTACGGCGGTGCTCCGGCGAGCGGCGAACAGGCCGAACATGGGCCGCACGAATCACCCGAGCCATACGAGTCATACGAGTCACCCGAGCCGCCGCGCATCCGCGTTCCGCGTGAGGAGAAGCCCATGACGTCCGTACCGCCGCCGCCCTTCGACCCCGAGCTCGCCGCCGCCCTGGAGCTCATCAAGGAGATGATCCAGCCGGGGATGGCCCCCGAGGACATCGGGTTCGTCCGCCAGGGTCCGGGCATCGCGCTGCTCGCCGACCTGGATCTGACCCTGGGCGGGGCCTTCGAGGTCGAGGACCGGACGGTGCCGGGACCCGAGGGCGCCCCCGAGATCTCGCTGCTGATCTGCCGGCCCACCACACCGGCTCCCGTCCGGCCGCGGCCCGTCGTCTACCACGTGCACGGCGGCGGCATGGTCATCGGCAACAACCGGGTCGGCGTGGACGTGCCCCTGGAGTGGGCGCGGGAACTGGACATGGTCGTGGTGTCCGTGGAGTACCGGCTGGCGCCCGAGAACCCGCACCCGGCACCGGTCGAGGACGTGTACGCCGGTCTGCTGTGGACGGTGGAGCACGCCGAGGAGCTGGGCGCGGACCCGGAGGCAGGACCCCGGTCCCCGGGTCGTGTACGCCGACGAACTGGGCGGCGTCGCCCTGCTGGCGGACCTCGTCGCGCCGGGGGCCGAGCCGCCGCCGGACGTCCACGCGGTCGAGACGGCCGCCGCGGACGCCCCCTGGCTGCTCGCGACCCTGTACGCCGTCACCGCCACGGCGAGTCTGCGGGCGGCGGCTGTCGAGGCGAACGTCCACCACTCCACGCTCCAGGACCGGCTGACGCACGCCGACCATCTGCTGGGGTGGCCGGTGCGCACACCGCAGGGCCGGCTTCGGCTGCATCTCGCGTTGACGATGCGGCGGTTGGCGCGGCCGTAGCGGCCCTGCCCGGGGCGGGGCCGGGCGGACGTTCAACCGTTCGATTGAACGGGGGTTCCATCGGACGCGGGGCGTGCGATCCGTCCGGACGACGCGCGGCACAGGCGGGGCACAGCAGAATCGGCTTCGACCGAGGCGCCCGGTCCCCACCCCCTCAGCAGCAGAGAGGTCTCCCCAGCATGCCCAGCTTCCCCAGCAGAAGGCGCCTCCTCGTGACCGGTGCGGGCGCCGCCCTCGGCGTCGGCGCCCTCGGTGCGTCCCCCGCCGCCGCCACCCCCGCCGCTTCCTCGTCCGCCGCTTCCTCCTCCGCCCGGCGGAGCTCCGGCGCCGAGGAGAGCAGGTCGCTCGACGAGCTGTACCGGGCCGCGCTCGCGGAAGGGGGCAAGCTCGTCGTCTACGCCGGCGGGGACACCCCCACCCAGCAGGACGGCACCAAGGACGCCTTCCTGAAGCAGTTCCCGGGCATCGACCTGAAGCTGATCGTGGACTACAGCAAGTACCACGACGTCCGCGTCGACAATCAGCTCGCCACCGGCACCCTCGTCCCCGACGTCGTCCAGCTCCAGACCCTCCAGGACTTCGTCCGCTGGAAGTCCCAGGGCCGGCTGCTCGCCTACAAGCCCGCCGGGTTCGCCAAGGTCCACGACGGCTTCAAGGACCCGCAGGGCGCGTGGGTCGCCGTCGCGGCGATCGGCTTCAGCTTCCTGTACGGGCCGGGCGCGGTCGGTTCGGACGCGCCGCGCACCCCGCTGGACCTGCTCGACCCGAAGTGGAAGGGGAGGATCGCGTCGTCGTTCCCGCACGACGACGACGCCGTCCTCTTCCTGTACTCCCTCTACGTCAAGCACTACGGCTGGGACTTCGTCGCCCGGCTGGCCGCGCAGGACGTCCGGTTCGCGCGCGGCAGCAACTCGCCCGGGGACGCCGTGCGTGCCGGGCAGTACGCGATCGGCGTCGGCGGCTCGGGCTCGGCCCTGTCCACCGGCCCGGTGAAGTGGGTCCTGCCGGACAGCGCCCCGTTCATGGCGTGGGGGCAGCGGGCGGCGATCCTGAAGGCGGCGAAGAACACCGCGGCCGCCAAGCTCTACCTCAACTGGCAGCTGTCCGCGGCCACGCAGGAGGCGTCCTTCAGCGGCTGGTCGGTGCGCACCGACATCACTCCCCCGGCCGGTCTGAAGCCGGTCTGGGAGTACCCGAACGCCAACGTCGACGGCTTCCCCCGCTTCATGTCCGACCGGGCCGAGGTGGAGCGGCTGAAGCAGACGTTCGCGCTGTACTTCGGCGAGGTGAAGGGCGACCCGACGCCGGGCTTCCTCGGGCTGCACCCGGGCGCCTGACCGCGGGCGGCCGTCCCCACACGTCCTCACACAGTCCCTACAGGTGGCGGATAGACTCGGACCCCCGTTCGAACGGATCATCGTCCAAGGGGATCTGCCGTGTCCGACCGTGCTCCCGTCCGTAGCCCTGGCTCCGTGAGAGCCGTCCGCGGGAGCCGGTCGACGCCCGCCCTCATCGCCCATCTGACGTTCTTCGTCGTGGTGGGCGCCGGGCTGGTCCGGCTGGAGCGGCTGCGGATCGGGCTGTGCTGGGACATCGTGACCGTCAGTGGGCTGCTCGCGCTGGTGTACGCGGGCGGGCTCGCGGCCGGGGAGCGGCTCGGCCGGATCGGCAGACATCTGTGGGTGGCGGCCCTGACGGCGCTGTGGACCGTCCTGGTCTCCCTCGCCCCGCAGTCGCTCACGGCCGCCTACGTGTGGTGCGCGGTGCCCCTGGCCTGTGTCGCGCTGCGGGCGCTCGGCCGGCGGGCGGCCGGGGTGGCGCTGGCCGTGCTGACCGTCGTCCTGGTCGCTCAACTGGTGCGCAGCACGGGGTCGTTCGACCCGGAGATCGTCCTGATCCCGGTGGCGGCCGTGTGGGGCACCGTCGCCCTCTACCGCACCCAGCAGCGCGACGCGTCCGAACGGCTGCGGCTGGTCGAGGAGTTGCGGGGCACCCGGGACGTACTGGCCCGGCAGCAGCGGCAGGCCGGGGTGCTGGCCGAGCGGGCCCGGATCGCCCGGGACCTGCACGACACGCTGGCCCAGGAGCTCTCGGGCGGGGTGATGCTGCTCCAGGCCGCCGACCGCGACTGGGACGCGCGTCCGGACGTCGCCCGCACCCGGCTGCGCGCGGTCGCCGACGGGCTGCACGCCAATCTCGCCGAGACCCGCAGGATCATCCGCGATCTGACCCCGTCCGCGGTGGACGAGGCCGGTCTGGAGGGCGCGTTGCGGCTGCTGTGCGCGCGGGCCGAGGCGGAGGGCGCGGCGGCCCGGGTGCGGTTCCGCGCGGTGGGCGAGCCCCGGCCGGCCCTGGACGGGCAGTCGGCGGCGACCCTGTTCCGGGTCGCGCAGAGCACGCTGGCCAATGTGCGCGAACACGCGCGGGCGGTGAACGTCCTGGTCACGCTGCACGGGCACGCGGACCGGGTGGAGCTCGAAGTGCGGGACGACGGCGCGGGGTTCGAGACCGGCCGGATCGGCGTTCCGTCCCAGGCCACGCGTGGGCTCGGGCTGCCCGCCGCCCGGGCGCGGCTGCGCGAGTGCGGGGGCGATCTCGACGTCGGCAGCGCGCCGGGCCGCGGCACCCGGCTGCGGGCGACCGTGCCGACCCTGCCCACGACCCGCCCGGCGCCGGTGGCCGTCCGGTGACCGGCGCGCCGTTGCGACTGCTGTTGGCGGACGACCATGTCGTCGTCCGGGCCGGGTTGCGGGCGCTGTTGGAGGGTGAGCCGGATGTCGAGGTGGTGGCCGAGGCGGGGAGCGGCGAGGAGGCCGTCCGGCTCGCGGCGCGGCTGGCGCCCGACGTGGTGCTGATGGACCTGCGGTTCGGCGGCGGCGGTGGCATCGACGGCATCGAGGCGGTGCGCCGGCTGACGGGCGAGGCCCCCGGGGTGCCCGTGGTGATGCTGACGAGTTACTCGGGCCGGGCCGACGTCGTGCGGGCGCTGGAGGCGGGGGCCCGGGGGTATGTGCTGAAGGCGGGTCGGCCGGAGGAGCTGTTCCGGGCCGTGCGCGGGGCCGCCGCCGGGGCGTTGGGGCTCGCGCCGGAGGTGATGGACGAGCTGGTCGGCCAAGTGGTCGCGCCCGGGCGGGAGTTGAGCGGGCGGGAGGTGGAGGTGGTGCGGCTGCTGGCCGAGGGCCTGAGCAACCGGTCCATCGCCGAGGCGCTGTTCCTGAGCGAGGCCACCGTCAAGTCGCACCTGGTGCGCGTCTACCGCAAGCTGGGCGCGGAGAACCGGGCGGCGGCGGTGTCGGAGGCGGTGCGCAGGGGGCTGCTGGACCTGGCGTGAGACGACGTGCGCAGGGGGCGCCCGGCCACTGCCCGGGCGCCCCCTGCGTCGTCCGCCGCGTCGGACCGGACGACTCGGATCAGACCTTGGCCTGCTCGGGGACGGCGACCGGTCCGGCCGTGTCCTCGTCCGCCGCGGTCTTGCGCAGGACGGGGATGACGGCCGCGACGGCCGCGGAGACCAGGGCGAGTCCGCCGCCGACGAGCAGCGCGGTGCGGAAGCCGTCCTCGGAGGCGAAGGTGTGGCCGCCCATGGTGGTGGTCAGCTGGGAGAGGATCACCCCGATGACGGCGGCGCCGATCGAGGTGCCGAGCGAGCGCATCAGGGTGTTGAAGGCGTTGGCGGCGGCGGTCTCCGTCAGCGGCACCGAGCTCATGATCAGGGCGGGCATCGCGCCGTAGGCGAGGCCCACACCGCTGCTGGTGATGATCGTGACCAGCATGACGCCCCAGGCGGAGCCGATCAGGGCCATCGAGACGAAGTAGCCGGCGGCCAGCACCAGGGCTCCGCAGACCAGCGTGAACTTCGGGCCGCGGGCGTTGGTGAGCTTTCCGCCGAGCGGGGAGACGATCATCATCATGACGCCGCCGGGGGCCATCCACAGACCGGCCGCGAGCATCGACTGGCCGAGGCCGTAGCCGGTGGCCTCGGGGAACTGGAGGAGTTGCGGCATCACCAGCATGCACGCGTACATGCCGAAGCCGATGAAGACCGAGGCGATGTTGGTGAAGAGCACCCGGGGGCGGGCCGTGGTGCGCAGGTCGATCAGCGGGTCGGTGGTGCGCAGCTCCCATACTCCCCAGCCGACCAGCGCCAGGACGGCGACGGCGAACAGGCCGAGCGTGGCGGCCGAACCCCAGCCCCAGTCGGCGCCCTTGGAGATCGCGAGCAGCAGGGACACCAGGCCGACGCCGAGTCCGATCGCGCCGGGCAGGTCGAAGCGCTGGCCCTTGGCGCCGGCGGGGACGTCCGGGACGAGCGTGAAGATCAGGACGGCGACGACGGCGGCCAGGGCGGCGGAGCCCCAGAACAGCACCCGCCAGTTCGCGTACTGGGCGACCGCGGCCGCCACCGGCAGACCGATGGCGCCGCCGATGCCCATGGAGGCGCTGACCAGCGCGATGGCGCCGCTGAGCTTCTCGGCCGGTACGACGTCCCGCAGCAGTGCGATGCCGAGGGGCACCATGCCCATGCCCATGCCCTGGAGACCGCGGCCCACGATCATCGTCACGACGTCGGAGGCGAACGCGCACACCACCGAGCCCACGACCAGCGGCACGGAGCAGGCGAGCAGCATCCTGCGCTTGCCCACCAGGTCACCGAGGCGGCCGACGACCGGCACGCACACGGACGCCACGAGCAGGGTCACCGTGATCACCCAAGCCGCGTTCGAGGACGAGGTGTCCAGGATCTGCGGCAACTCGGCTATCAGGGGGGTGACCAGGGTCTGCATGACCGCCGCTGTGGTGCCGGCGAAGGCCAGCGTGGCGATCACGGCTCCCGGGCGGGCCGTGGGTTGGGGGGCGGGGGCGCCCATGGGGACTCCTCGAACGTGGGATGCGCGGTGAAGGATCTGCGCTGCGATGGATGTGCATCGTACATGTCGTATGTATCAAGCACATGACATGGGGCATGCATACGGGTGTGCCAGGATGGTGTGAGCGCAGGGAAGCGGGAGGTCGGGCACATGGAGACGCCGGCGCACGAGGTCGAGTACGAGCAGATGCTGCTGAGCCGCCACTCGTTCCTGAACCAGCGGGGCGGCCGTCGCAAGGACAGCCTCATGGAGCGCAGCGCGTACATCATGCTGAGCCGGATCCGGATCCAGGGACCCATGTCGATCGGGGAACTCAGCGACGCCTTCGGGCTGGACACGTCCACGCTGAACCGGCAGACCGCGGCGGCGATGCGCGCGGGGCTCCTGGAGCGGATCCCCGACCCGGCGGGCGGGATGGCCCGCAAGTTCCGGCTCACCGAGGAGGGCGACCGGCTGCTCGACTCGGAGCGCGAGGGGATCGTGGAGATCCTGGGCCAGGTGATGGCCGACTGGTCCGACGAGGACGTCGCGGCCTTCGCCGCCTATCTGCGGCGCTTCAACTACGGCATCGAGGCGATCGGCGCACGCCCCTGGCCGCGCCCCTAGGGGGCTTCTGATGGATCTCCGCGGCGTCGCGACGCCCGGCACGCACTCTCGCCGCACCGGGCGAAAGCCCTCGTAGCTCCGCTACG